>CAKOOQ010000021.1 GCA_934098555.1 uncultured Bacilli bacterium | reverse complement strand
GGCAAAAACAACAGATATGGTCATCCCAATAAAGAAGTATTAAATAATTTGAGTGATTCAAAAATATATAGGACAGATCAAGATGGTAGTGTTATGTTTAAGATTAAAAATAATAAATTAAAAATTGAGACTCTTAGTCCATAAGGATTAAATTGGTTTTAGAAATATAGACTTTTACTATATTTTTTGATAATATTAACACGGAGGTAGATAATTTGAATAGCAATGAAAGTAAAATATCGACAAGTATACAATATCAAATAAGCAATGTGCTTTTATTTAAAGAAGTTTTTAATAATTGGAACAATTTTAATGAAGAATTAAATAAAGGACTAGAAGAAATGAGAAAATTCTTGTTTAATATGTGGAACAAATTAAAAGAAGATTTAAAGAATGACGAAAATTTAATAGTAAAGGATATAGAAAAGGAAATAACTATTTCGGATTTTGATATAACATTCAATAAAACTAAAAATGGAACAAGCGTTTTTTTTATCACTTTTCCTGATTATGATTATTTTGATGCTGCATCAAAATATGTAGCATTAGCACTGACACCAACAATGCCAAAGTATTATACGTTAGAGTATTCAGAGCATGCAATTGATCATACACCTTGTTGGGTTATTGGCGAATTTGCTATTGAAGAAGAAAAAAAGAAACATATTAAACATGGGTCGACAGATAACATGAGATTAACGTGGTTTGCTGGATATATACTTGGTAAATTAGAATCAGAAAATCTTTAATTTTTAAATAGGGCTGTCGAGAAATTAAGTAATTAATTTTCTCCGCAGCTCTTTTTTGTGATTATTAAAAAAGCCCAGAATCAGTGATTTCTGGGTATATTGTGATACAATAATCTTGTCTAAGGAGTTGTGTCACATAAGGTATTTTAGTGTAAAAAGCCTATTTTTGCAGTGCTTTTTTAAAAATACTACGCAGAATTCAAAAAAAATGTTACAGCTCAGATAAATTTGGACTCCGTCAATGCTTAATTGAAATTGACATATTATATTAAAATTAGTATAATATGCAACATAAAAAAGGGGGATATACTCATGACAAAAGAAATGAATCAATTTAAATTAAAACTAGACTATTTTGGATATAAAGAAATTAATCTTGATAGAATATCATTAAAAACATTTAGAAATTTTATTGGTGTAATGTCAAAAAAGAATGAAGAATCGTTTGTTTCATTATTAAACCTTCCAACCTTATCATTAGAAGAAGTAAGAGAATTAGCAAAAAGATTTTATCAAAAATATTTTTCATTAAGTGATATATCTTATGTAAATATGAATCAAATAAAAAGAAATATGGAATTTATTGGCACTTCAAGAAGTGCATCTGAATTATATGATAGAGTAAACTCATTATTAGTAAAAATAAGCCCGTTGAATCTTCCGATTAACTTTGTTGATGGTCATTCTATGGTTGGTGAAATACAAAAACCAATTATAATAACTCCAATAGAATCAGGAAGTGATAATCGACAAGTATATTTCTCTCATATTAACTTAGGGAGCCAACTGACACAATTATCGGCAGCCACTCTAATACATGAAATTGCTCATTCTCAGCAAGAACAAAACATTGGGTATGCCGCCGATTATTTAAATAAGGAAATTATAAGCATTTTTTTAGAAAAAGTTGCAGCTTTAGAAGCAGACCCAACAGGGGAGTTATTGAGAATATCGGAGTTAACGCGTTTTAATGATACACTATGTCATTATTATTCATTGTCATTAAAAAAAGGGGTTATTTCTGGTGAAGAAGATGCAAAAGACTTATTGTATATTAAATCAACATTTTTTGCTGAAAAACTATTTGATATGTACCAAAATGAGCGAAAGCAAAAAAATAAAGACAAATATTTTTGCCAAATACAAGATGTATTTGATGGCAAAATACAGGTTGAGGATTTAATACGAAGTAGGAATATTACTCCAGTACAAACTCAAGATTTATCATTGTTAAAAAGACATATAAAATAAGTTTTATAATTGCAAATTTTCCAATATGATTGGGGGAACGACTTCGTTTGTTAATGCTTTAGCTTATTTATATAATAGAGAAGATGCTCCAGTTTAATTATTAAAATCTATACATAAGTTTACATTGGATGTTGATGGCAGTGATGGAATAGAAGTCAAAGGAGGAACATCAAGGAAACATGCCGAATTATTAGCAAAATATTTTGTTGAATATGCAAATAATAGTAAACAATTTGATATTAAATGCAAAATATTATATGGTGATGATACTACTCTTGAAAAAATGAAAAATTCATTAAATGATAAGGGGATAATTATAGCTCGTTGTTGGCAAGACACAGAACGCTATGCTTTAATTACGAAAATAGATGACAATTTTGTATATCTTTTTGATTCATATTACTTAAAAAAGATTATTATGTAGGAAATGAAGATGTTGCCATTGTTTTGCATGAGACATTTAATCACAATAGAATTGTTAAGATAGAAAGATTATTTGATGAGTCATTAAAGAATTTCTCATTGCTTGAAAAAGGTAAGCGTTCAATTATATTAATATGGAAATAAGCAGTTGTTAAATCAGCTGTTTTTCTTTACATAAATATGTACAAATGTGTGCCACTACATAATGATTATGATTACATAGGCAAATCTTTTTTCAATCGCTTCGAAAATAAAAGTAGAGAAGGCTAACTTTAACTGGGGTCCTTCTAATGAATTAGAAACAGGTTTTATCAAAAGTTTTGAAGCTAAAAAGATAAAATACTTTACGCATCTTAGTAATATAAAGTGCAGGGGCAAAAAGTCTTTTTAAAAATTAGACTTTTTTAGCTTCCTTAACAAATAAGTTTTTGGTATAATAGGGAAGTAGATAGGATGATTTTTTATGGCAAAAAGAAAAAAGAAAGAACCCATTATTATAGATCAAACCCCTTTAAGTGTTACAACTATCGGAAGCTTAGAAACCAAGGAAAATGGCCCTTTCGTGGCTATTTTATGGGTGAGCTTATTAGTAGTTTGTATCTTTTTATTACCATATGCTGAAGAGTTTATTCAGAATTATCAAAATGGCCAGATTGCAGATACTCCTGTAAAAAAGCCTAGTGATACTCCGAAAGACAACACTAGTGGGATTACCAAAGATCAAGCTATTTATACGCTTTCAAGTGATTTAGAAATTACGGAAAATCAATTTACGTTAACCGATTTTTCTGTCACCAATAATATTTTAAGCTTCAAAATAAATAATGTTGGTGGAGATGTCGATTACTTTAAAAAGCATAATTATTTTATTGAATTATTTGCCAGTGATAAAACGCTTTTAGAACGTATTAAATTGGATGGTATCACAGTAAACAAGTCAAAAACAGTTACTGTAGATGTTAAAACCTCTTCGTTTGCTTATCTTTCTTTTTTAGAAAAAGAAACGAAAGATTATCCAAGTGTTACGTTAACAAAGGTAAGTGACATTCCCACTCTTACTTGTCAAAAGAACACTTTAAAAGTTGTTTATGGTTTTAGTGATGAAGAGAAAAACTTGTTAAAAACAGTAGAAACAAATTATTCGTATGCTTCTTCTAATAAAGACTACGAATCAATGCTTAGTCGTTATGAAACGTATGCTTCTAGTTATAATTCTTTAGGGGGTGTAAAGGCAAGTCTCATTCCAACGAGTACGGGCTTTAATTTTAAAACAACGATTGATTTAACAACGATAACCCAAGTTTCTTATGAAGGCACTTTTAGTGATTCTTACTACTATCCTTTAGATACCGAAGCAAAGGTTGTTGCTTTTGAACTTGAAACCAGTGGTTTTACGTGTGAATAAGGCAGTTTTGCCTTTTTCTTTGGTCTTTTTTTTGGTACAATTACGTAGGGATGGTAAGAATGAATTATGAAATACATCTAGAAAATTTTGATGGACCCATGGATTTACTTTTACATTTTGTTAAAGAAACAAAATTAGATATTTATGAAATTAGTATGAGTTCGATTATTGAAAATTATTTAAATTATATAAATTCTTTAAAAGTGCTAAATATTGATATCGGTAGTGATTTTCTTTTAATGGCTTCTTCCCTTTTACATTTAAAAAGTAAAATGTTGATTGGTAAAACCGTTTTAGAAGAAGAAAGTGACGATGAGTTTAGCATCACAAGCGAAGAAGATTTAAAAAATAAAATTATTGAATATGAGAAATATAAAAAAGTAATTTCTAAATTACAAAACTTAGGGGATAAAAGAAAAGAAATTTTTACAAAGTGTCCTGAAAGTGCTGAATTTTATCAAGTTAAACCAGAATTGATTAATGATGGAGTTACCACGGATGATTTGGTAAGAGCTTTATTAAATGTCCAAAAACGTTTTCATTATAAAGAACCTGTAGAAACCAAGATTACCAAAAGAGAAATAAGTGTGCAAAAGCAAATGAGTCGCATTCGCCAAGTTTTATTGATACGTCGTAAAATGCTTTTTGAAGAGTTCTTTGATGATTTTGCCAAGGATTATGTGATTGCCACTTTTTTAGCTCTTTTAGAAATGACAAAGAAAAAAGAAGTGCGGTTAAAACAGACAAGTAATTTTGACTCAATAGAAGTGGAGCTGATTTAAAAATGGAAAAAGAGGGTATTTTAGAAGGTATTTTATTTGTCCAAGGAGATGAAGGAATTACCTTAGATTCTATTTGTAAAATTATGGAAATCGATATGGATGAAGCTAAAGAACTTCTTTTACGTTTGAAAAATCATTATGAAGAAAAGAATAGGGGTTTAAGAATTCGTTTTTTAGGCAATGCCTTTAAATTAACGACAAAAGAAGAACATAAAGTCTATTATGAACGCTTATTTAGTGTTCCTGAAAACAGAGAATTAAGTCCTCAGGCTTTAGAAGTTTTAGCTATCATCGCATACAATGAACCTATCACGCGTATTGAAATTGATGAATTAAGGGGTCTTTCTTCTGATTATACCATTCGTAAACTGCTGGCCAAAGGTCTTATTAAAGAAGCTGGGAAAAGTACCATGCCAGGAAGGCCTAATCTTTATAAAACAACTCATGAATTTTTAGACTATTTTGGCTTAGCTTCTTTAGAAGATTTACCAAAACTAGAAGAAAAGAAAAGTGACAAAAAAGAAACCGAACTTTTTACCTCTATTTATAAGGAAGAACCAAGTGAGGTTTTATAAAAAAAGACTAGTATTCAAAAGAAAAGTTTGATATACTTTTCTTGTAGTTGCTCGCATGGTGAAATTGGTAGACACGACAGACTCAAAATCTGTTTTCTCTAAAGAAGTCTCGGTTCAAGTCCGAGTGCGAGCACCAATAAAAAGATGACTGACTATTAATAGTTGGTTTTTTTATATTAGGAGGTTAATAATGTCAAAAATAATTTACTTTGAAGATATGGTAACGTGTGCGCTTTTTTTAAATTACATTTTAAATCAAGAGCATTTATTGTCCTTTTCGAAAATAAAAGAGTTTGAAATAGCTTTGGAAGAAGAGATTTCAAAAAAAGGTTTTAATGAACCGTTTATTCATCCTCTTGATAATTCTTCTCGTATTTATTTTTATTCTAAAGATGAGAATGGAAATGAATATTATATTTTAAAACATGATTTTGATTACGAAAAAACGTTACGTTATTTACAAATTTTTCCGGATAGCTTTTTCGATGTTTTAAACAGCCCTTTTGTTTTGCAAACTCTTTACAAAAAAGATGTTTTAAAACGTGAAAAAAAAATACCTAAAATTATTTTGTGAAATTTTGTTAAAATGATTTTCAAAAAAATGAATTTGTGCTATTATCTTTATAACGGATGTGAGAATATGAGACAGATAAGACTTCTAAAAAATATTTTTGATTCAATACTTTTCAGAGGTTTATTTATCTTTTCTTCATCTTTGGACGCCTTTTTTTGGGGTGTCTTTTTTTGTATGGAAGGACTATAGTATGACAAAAGAAAATATAGAAGAAAGAGTAATAAAACTATTATCTCAAACAGATTTACGAATCAAGAAAATTAATAATTATTTTGGGTGTTATCATAAAGAAGATAAACTTTACTTGCAAAATGTTTTAATGAAACTACAACTGCAAGGCCGTATTTATAACGATGAAGGAGTCTTTAAAATATTTCCTTCGCAATATAAGGTTGTTACTTTAGAACAAATGAATTATAAAAAAATTTATCGACTAGCATGTTTTAAAAGTGGTAAAAATGTACCGATACCGATTAAAGATGAAAATTTAAATGGGGCTTTAATTGGTGATGTCGTTGTTTTAGATGAGAAAAAAAGAACGGTTAAAAAGATATTAAAACGAAAAATATCAAAGGTTCATTGTGAGGTTATTATGGAAGATGGTATTAAAAAGTTAAAACCACTTCGTATTTCTGGAGATGAATATATAAATATTCGTATTTCCTATCAAGATATGAAACGATTAGTGCCGGGAGATGTTATTCTTGTCGATTTATCAACTAACACGTATGATGATTATTTTGAAGCCGATATGATTGAAAAAATTGGCCATAAAGATGACCCTGATTTAGCCCTTTCTATTATTGCGTCTAACCATGGCTTTTTCCTTCATCACTCTAAAAATGCTCAAGAAGAAGCAAGTAAATTACCAACTAACGTAACCGAAGAAGATAGAAAAAATCGTATTGATTTAAGAGGAGAAGAAATATTTACGATTGATGGTGATCATACAAAAGATATGGATGATGCAATTGGCTTAAAGAAATTGGCCGATGGTAATTATTTTTTAACGGTTTCCATTGCGGATGTCAGTTACTATGTAAAACCAGGAAGTTATTTATGGCAAGAGGCTCAAGCAAGAAGTACATCTTTATATATGGTTAACACTGTGATACCTATGTTTCCACATCTTCTTTCCAATGGTATTTGTTCTTTAAATGAAAAAGAAGACCGGCTAACACTTACTTGTTTTATAAAATTAGATAAGGAAGGTAAGGTTTTGGAGTATCGGGTTGCGCCAACAGTTATTCATTCCAAAAAGAAAATGACTTATTCAGCGGTTACGAAAGTTTTAAATGATGAAAAAGTGGAAGGGTATGAACCTTTTAAAGAAACACTTCACAATATGGCCGAGTTAGCCCATATCTTAAAAGAAAACCGGGGTGCGTTACCTTTTTTATCAGGAGATATTTCTTATACCTTAGATGATGATAAAAATATTATTAATTTTTCCCGTGAAAAGAACAATGAAGCGATGGGCATTATTGAAGAATTTATGGTTTTAGCAAATGTATGTATGGCAAAGTATTCTTGCTTTTTAGGTCTTGCGACGCCTTATCGTATTCATGAAGCTCCAGATGAATTTAAGATTGATGAACTTTTTGAAGCGTTAACAATGTCTGGCTATGATATTTCAAATTGCAAAGGACCTAATCTTTATGTGACTTTAAGAAATATTTTGCAGAAATATCAAAACACCTTGGACTTTGATTATGTTTCTAACTTAATTTTAAAGGCTATGAAAAGAGCCAAATATAGTTCTTACAATGAAGGACATTATGCTTTAAAAGAAAGTTATTATGCCCATTTTACCAGTCCAATTAGAAGATTTCCCGATTTGCTTTTACATTATCAAATTCATTCAGTTTTAGATGATAATTATTTAAAAGCTATCAAAGAAACCAAAATGGAAGAGCTATGTAATCACGCAAGTTTTATGGAACAAGCTTCCGATGCGGCGGAAAAAGAAGCAGATGAATATACCATTTTAAATTATATGGCTCATCATCCTGAAAAAATCTATCGTGGTTATATTGAAGAAGTGGGGGAAGACTACATTCATGTTGTAACAAATACGGGAATAAAGGGTAAGATTTTTTATTCTAGTTTGCCAGAGAAACTAACGATATTAAAAGAAAAAGGCGCTATTTATTTTCACAAAGATTTGTATTTAAAAGTTGGTAATGTCTGTCTTTTTAAAGCCACTGAGGTCAATATGCTTTCTGGTGAAGTCACCTTTGATATTGAAAAAAATTTATCGGTTCGCCTACTTGATAAAGATTATACACGGGTTTTAAAAAGAGTTAATTAAAAGTCTTGATAAGAGACTTTTTCTTTTGTGAAAAATGGGTGAAATAATTGTTAGGTCATTGACAAAAATAAAGAAAAAGCATAAACTGATTTGGTAAGGAAACTTACAAAGTGAGGAAGTCGGATGAAAAAAAGTGTTTTACATGAAATTAAAGTATTAGATCATTTAATTATTCGAAACTTATTTTCTCGTCAAGAAGATGCCTTTCAAGAAGGTTTAACATTAAGTCAAATTCAAATTTTAGGCTATCTTGTGAAGAATAAAGATAAAGAAGTGTATCAAAATGATTTAGAAAGTGTTTTTCATTTAAGAAGGGCCACCGTCTCAGGTATATTAAAAACCATGGAGAAAAAGGACTTTATTAAAAGAGAAACTTCTTTAAAAGATGCTAGGACAAAGAAAATTATTTTACAACCAGAAACTTTGCAAAAATGTCAAAGAGCAAAAAAGCACATCATCGATTTTGAAGCTTTATTAGAAAAAAATCTTTCGAAAGAAGAGCTAGACTTGTTTTTTAGGGTGATTTTAAAAATGCAAGAAAATCTTCAAAGAAAGGAAGACATCACTTATGTAGGACCTTTAAATAAAGAAAAAGAAAGGAAAGAAATATGTTAAAATTATTAAAAAATTTTGGAAAAAAAGAATGGCTACTTATTATTTTTTCTTTTGTTTTAATATTTGGCCAAGTTTGGCTTGATTTAAAAAGTCCAGATTATATGTCTGAGATAACAATCCTTGTTCAAACAGAAAAAAGCCAAATGAAAGACATTTTATTAAATGGAGGCTATATGCTTTTATGTACTTTAGGTAGTCTTATTTTATCTATCATTGTTGGTTATTTGGCTTCTTATTTGGCTGCGACTTTTTCTAAAAAGACCCGTCAAAAACTATTTCAAAAAATTGAAGATCTTGGCATGCATGAAGTAAAACAATTTAAAACGAGTAGTTTGATTACGCGAACAACAAACGATATTACCCAAATAGAAATGCTTATTGCTATGGGTTTACAGCTTTTAATAAAAGCACCCATTACTGCCATCTGGGCCATTTCAAAAATTGTTCATAAATCTATGGAGTGGAGTGGTATTACCGCGATTGCTGTTTTGGTTTTACTTTTAACCATTGGTTTGCTTGTCTTGCTTGTTTTACCACGCTTTAAGATTGTACAAAAACTTACCGACCGAGTAAATAATGTCACCAGAGAAAACTTATCAGGTATTCGTGTCGTCAGGGCCTTTAATGCGGAGGAATATCAAGAAAATAAATTTCAAAGTGTCAATGAAGAACTCACAAAGACCCAACTTTTTAATCAAAGAACAATGTCTATTTTATCGCCTATCATGTATCTGGTTATGTATATGCTCACCCTTGCCATTTATTTTGTAGGAGCCAGTCTTATTAAAGATGCCATGCTTGCTGATAAATTAACCCTTTTTGGTGATATGGTCGTTTTTTCATCTTACGCTATGCAAATTATTATGGCCTTTTTAATGCTTGCGATGATATTTATGATGCTACCGAGAGCTCAAGTATCTGCAAAACGTATTAATGAGGTTTTAGATACCCCTTTATCTATTGAAGATGGGGCTATAACAGAAAACAATCAAGAAGAAAAAGGAACGGTAGAATTTAAAAATGTCTCTTTCAAATATCCGGATGCCGAAGAATATTTATTAAAAAATATTTCTTTTAAAGTCAAACAAGGGGAAACGGTTGCCTTTATTGGTTCGACTGGTTCGGGGAAAAGTTCTTTAATCAATCTGGTGCCTCGTTTTTATGATGCCACAGATGGAGAGGTTTTGGTAGATGGTGTAAATGTAAAAGACTATTGTCAAGAAACTCTTCGAGATAAAATAGGTTATGTACCTCAGAAAGCCGTCATTTTTGATGGCTCTATAAAAGAAAATGTTTCCTATGGAGACAACGGTAAGTCATCTTTGAGTGAAGAAAAAATAAAAGAAGCCATTCGGGTAGCTCAAGCAGAAGAATTCGTTTTGAAAATGGACCATACTTATGATACGCATTTGGCTTCTGCTGGAACGAATGTTTCAGGCGGCCAAAAACAAAGACTTGCTATTGCAAGAGCCATTGCCAGAAATCCTGAAATTTATATTTTTGATGATTCTTTTTCTGCTCTTGATTATAAAACAGATGCTATTTTAAGAAAAGAGTTAAAAAAATATACGAAAGAGGCTACCAGCTTAATTGTTGCTCAAAGAATAGGGACCATTATGAATGCAGATAAAATTCTTGTTTTAGATAATGGGAAATGTGTTGGCATGGGCACCCATGAAGAATTATTAAAAACTTGCAAAGTGTATAAGGAAATTGCTTTGTCACAATTATCAAAGGAGGAGTTGGAAAATGCATAGAGGGCCAAAAAATGAACAAGCAAAAGATTTTGGCGGTTCGATGAAACGCTTATTTAAAGAATTAAAAAAATATCAAATTTTAATTTTTATTTCTCTTATTTTAGCCGCTTGTGGTTCGGTTTTATCCTTATTTGCCCCCAATAAACTTTCTTCTTTGACCGATGAAATCCAACAAGGTCTCGTAATTAATAAGGATAATTTAACATTGCTAAGTACACAGATACAAGAAAATTTTGCTTCTTCTTCTAAAGAATTTTTACAATTCAATTTAGACGAAGCTACTATGGGGCAAATTTATCTTTCTTCTTCTCTTTCAAACGAAGAAAAAGAATCTTTTAAAGCCTTTTTAAGTGCTTTACAAACTGGAAATGGGGATATCACAAAGCTTTCTTCTTTTTCAGATAATCTTTTAAATCTACTTTTTAGTGATAGTGAATATAAAGGGGTTAAAGTAAGTAAAAGTGCTAAAATCGCCTTTTTAAAAGGAATGAATGAAAAGAAAATCGTTTTACCGGAAGAAGTAAAAGGTGTTTTTCTAGATAGTATTACACTTTCTCATATTGAAGTCTCTTCCAAAGATCAAATTTCGTTTTTAAGCGTCTTAACAGAAATGGAGAGTACGAATACCTCTATGATTTATCAGAAACTTGATGAGGCTCCCGAAAGTGTTAAACTTTTAATTGAACCTTATATGAATATGGATGAAATTAAAAAAATTGCCCTCTTCTTATTAACCCTTTATATCATTAGTGCTCTATTTAATTATATAGAATCTATTTTGATGACGAATGTTTCTAACTGGTTTGCCAAAGATTTAAGAGGTAAGATTTCGAAAAAAATCAATCGTTTACCTTTAAAATATTTTGATAAACACCAATCCGGTGACATTTTATCGCGGGTAACAAACGATGTCGATAGTATTGCCCAATCTATGAACATGAGTTTATCTTCTTTGGTAAGTGCTATAACTCTTTTTGGAGGAACAATCATTATGATGTTTGTTACCAACTGGATTTTAGCTTTAACAGCCATATTATCAAGTTTGCTTGGTTTTATCTTCATGTTTTTAGTTCTTGGAAAATCACAAAAGTATTTTGTTGCACGTCAAGAACAATTAGGGGCCTTAAATGGACACATAGAAGAGGTCTATACAGGTCTTAATGTCGTAAAAGCCTATAATGGCAAAACGACTTCAAATAAAAAATTTGATGAATTAAATGAAAAAGTTTATGATGCTAACCGTAAAAGTCAGTTTTTATCCGGTCTTATGATGCCGATGATGAACTTTATTGGTAACTTTGGTTATGTTGCCGTTTGTATTGTTGGAGCCCTTTTAACTATGAATAATACCATTAGTTTCGGTGTTATTATAGCTTTTATTACATATGTTAGAATGTTTACTTCACCACTTTCTCAAATTGCCCAAGCTACCACAAGTTTACAGTCTACTGCGGCAGCGAGTGAAAGGGTCTTTGAATTTTTAGATGAAGAAGAAATGAAAAACGAAGAGGCCTTAAAAAGCTATCTTCCTATTCCCGAAGCAAAAGGAAATATTGAATTTAAAAATGTTACCTTTACTTACGATGGCAATGAAAAACCTACCATTCAAAACTTCAGTGCTAAGGTAAAAAGTGGGGAAAAAGTGGCTATTGTTGGTCCAACGGGAGCTGGTAAAACAACGATGGTAAATCTTTTAATGAAGTTTTACGATATTACTGGTGGTGACATTATCATAGATGGAAAAAGCATTAAAGATTTAAAAAGAAAAAATATTCACGATTTATTTACAATGGTTTTACAAGATACTTGGCTTTTTAACGGAACTGTGAAAGAAAATATCATTTACAATCGTAATCATATTAGTGATGAAGATGTTAAAAAGGTTTGCCAAATTGTAGGACTCGATCACTTTATTAAAACTCTTCCTAATGGTTATCAGAGTGAACTAGGGGATAACGACAGTATTTCATCTGGTCAAAGACAACTTTTAACCATCGCCAGGGCTATGCTTTCTTCTTCACCCTTTTTAATCTTAGATGAAGCGACAAGTAATGTTGATACGAGGACTGAAGAGCTTGTCCAAAAGGCTATGGATAAACTTTGTGAAGGTAGAACATCCTTTATTATTGCACATCGATTATCGACCATTAAAAATGCCGATTTAATTTTAGTAATGAAAGATGGAAACATTATCGAAACGGGAAATCATGAAACTTTAATAGCTAAAAAAGGTTTTTATGCCGATTTATATAATTCACAATTCGAAAAATAGTTTAAAAAACCTCAAATGATGACTTTTGAGGTTTTTATGTGTCAAAAAATGTAAATCTTTACAACTTTTTTAGCATAAAGAATATTTATTTTATATAATAATAATTTATGAAGGAGGAAAATGAATGATAAAAGGAAAAATATATAAAATAGAACTTTGTGAAGTAAGTAAGGAAATAGCGGCATTAAGTAGAGAAGAAAAAGAAATGCTTTTAACGACGTCTAAAGGTGTGTTTGATGGTAAAGATATATTTTTAAATCATGAATCTATTATTGTCACTCCAACGGATTCTCCAAATACTGTTAGAGAATATTTTACAGGTAAGGAAATTCCTTATGCTTCTCTTGATATATATAGTGAGGACAACAGGGAACCTTATGGTCGTTTTTTAAACGGAAATTTTAAACAACCTGTTTTTGGTTTTCAAATACGTTATATTGAAACGGCGGTAAAAGCAGAAAATAGACCTTTTAACGGTCAAGAAATGACAAAGGATGATTTAATAAAGTTTATAAAAGAAAAGGGTATATCTTGTAAGGAATATGAAAGATACCTTAACGAACGTCTAGAAATAGAGAAACCTACTGTCAAAAATACTTTTGGCCAAAGTTTGAAAAAAATAATGAGGTTTAAACCAACAAAAAAATGAAGTGTTAACCTCATTTTTTTAATGAAATAAATTAAGCTAATTTCTTAGCTTCTCTTGCACTAATAACTACTTTTTCTCCATTGATAGTTTTCTTTTGAAGGTTAGGCTTTTGAACTCTTTTCGTTGCATTACATGCTTTGCTTCTTGAATTAACTGTTAAAGGTTTTTTTGCTGATACTTTCTTAGCCATTTATCATTCACCTCGCTTTTTCTCTTTAAAAATCTTATCAAAAAGAAAAGGTAAAGTCAAATAAAATCGGCCAGTTTTACAACGAGATTACTTTTTTTTCTCTAAAATCTATGATAAAATGAAAAGCAGGTGATGTTTCGTGAAAAAAATTGTAAAAGAAAGTCTCCCTTATGTTTTCATTTTGATCGTTGTTTTACTTATTCGCTTTTATGTGGTTACACCTATAAAAGTAAATGGTATGAGTATGTATGACACTTTAGATGGATCAGAAATCATGCTTTTATGGCGCCAAAAAAAGATTCAAAGATACGATATTGTCGTTGCCGATTTAATAGAAAATGATAAAA
The DNA here is from genome assembly GCA_934098555.1 of uncultured Bacilli bacterium. Classification (GTDB taxonomy): domain Bacteria; phylum Bacillota_I; class Bacilli_A; order RF39; family UBA660; genus Ventrenecus. The sequence continues at coordinate 6,970 of CAKOOQ010000021.1, read as the reverse complement.
AAGTAGATACTATCATTAAGCGTGTTTATGGTCTTCCTGGAGAAACTATAAAATGTGAAGATGGCATCCTTTATATAAATGATCATAAAATAGAAGATGCTTATGCTTATGGTAAAACAGATGATTTTAGGGCAGTCACCTTACAAAAAGATGAGTACTTTATTTTAGGGGATAATAGAGAAATCTCTTTAGATAGTCATATTTTTGGCCCTGAAAAAAAAGAAAATATTAAAGGCGTTGCCGATTTTATTTTGTTCCCCTTTAGTAAGTTTGGTAAAATGGCTTCCTAATAAAATAAATAAGAAAGAAGGTGTTGTAATGGACATGTATCAAAAAAAAGAAATGAGAAAAAATAAAAAATTGAACGAAGATACAAAAAGTTTACCATCAACGAGTATTAACTTTTATCCTGGTCATATGGCGAAAACAAGAAGACTTATCGCCGAAAAATATCCTTTGATTGACATTGTTTATGAAGTTGTCGATGCTCGTATTCCTTTTTCTTCTAAAATAAAAGATATCTATAATATTATTGGTAATAAACCTAAAATATTAATTATGACAAAGAAGGATTTATGTGATGAAAAAATAACGGATGCATGGGTAAAATATTATGAAAATTTAGGTACACCCGTTGTTCTTGTGGATTTGAATAATTCTAATGATTATGAAAAAATTGTCACTTTAACGCATCAAATTATGGAAAAAACACAAGAAAAAAGAGTAGATAAAGGTTTAAAAGAAAAGGAAATTCATGCTTTAGTTGTGGGTATTCCAAATGTTGGTAAAAGTACGCTTATTAATCGCTTATGTCAAAGAAAAGTGGCCAGTGTTGGTAACAAGCCAGGTGTTACACAAAATGTAAGTTGGTTAAGAACGCATAGTGATATTTTACTTTTAGATACACCAGGTATTTTGTGGCCTAAATTAGATCAAAACGATGTGGCTTATAATTTAGCCTCTTTTACGGCCATTAAAGAAGAAGTTTTACCCGTGGATGATATTGCTGTTTATATTTTAAAAAAACTTTCATCTTATTATCCTGATAAACTGGAAGAAGCTTATGGGCTAACTTCTTTTACCGATGATAATGTTATGGAAGGATATGAAACGATAGCTAAAAAAATAGGAGCTTTAAAAAACAATGAAGTAGATTATGAAAGAGTTTCTATGAAAGTCATTAATGATATTAAATTAGAAAGAATAAAGGGTATTACCTTTGATAGGAAGTAAGAAATGACAAATGATTTATTAACGTTTGAAAAAGAACTGTATGAGAAAGGTTTTCAATTTATCTGTGGAACAGATGAAGCAGGTCGTGGTCCTCTTGTCGGACCTGTTGTCGCCGGAGCTGTGATTTTGCCTAAAAATTATCATTTAGATGGCCTAACAGATTCTAAAAAATTAAGTGAGAAAAAAAGAGAAAAGTTTTTTGAAATCATTAAAAAAGAGGCGATTGCTTATGGTATTGGCATCGTGGATGCTAAAACAATTGATGAAGTAAATATTTATGAAGCTAGCCGTATGGCTATGAAAAAGGCCATTGATAACATGGCAATTAAACCTGATTATATTTTAACTGATGCCATGCCTATTACGGATTTAGATGTTCCTGTAAAGGCTATTATCCATGGGGATGGCCTTTCTCTTACCATCGCGGCAGCCTCTGTTTTAGCTAAAGTAACACGTGATCATTATATGTATGAATTAGATAAGAAATATCCCAAGTACGAATTTAGGAAACATAAAGGATATCCCACTAAAAGACATTTAGAATTAATTAGTCAATACGGTGTTACAAAAGATTATCGTTTTACTTATAAACCTGTTAAAAATGTTGTAGAAAGTAGGAATTTAAATGAAGATGAAAAATAAAATGAGGGTTATTATTTATTCATTCATTCCCGGATGTTTTTTATTTGCCACAGAGCTTTTTATGCGTCTTTTATTAGGTTTTCCCCTTGGAGATTTTGCCACATTAAGAATCTTTTTCGCCTCCTTTTTTTATGGTGAAATTCTTTTTCTTTTATCCTTACTTTTTAAAAATCCTCAAAAGCGGTATGTTTTCACCGCAACTTTATTATTTTTAGCCAGTCTTTATAATTGGCTACAGTTTGGCTTTCACAATTATTTAGGTATGTTTGTTTCTTTAAACACGGCTTCACAAGCCGTCGCGGTAACCGATTATATTCAAAGTTTTTTAAGAAGTTTTCCTTTTAAAAGTTATATTATTTTTGCCCCATTTCTTATATATATTTTTTCTTTTTTTAAGCAGCCATTGGTCTTAAAAGGTGAAACAAAACCGCGTCTTTTGGCTTCTTTAGGGGTTCTTTTTCTATCTATTTTTTTATGGAGTGGAACTATTTTTCTTCCTTTCATGCAAAATTCCTTACAACTTGTTTCCAATAAAGAACTTCTTTTAAATCCTTCCAATTCTTCTATTGCTGTCAATCAATTTGGTGGTTTAACTTATCTGCTTTTAGACATTAAAGGTCTTTTCTTTCCCCATCAAACAGTTGTAGAAGATGTCACACTTGAAGAAAAAGAAGATGACAGTTTGTGGTTGGAAGTAAATAACGAAGAAAAAAATCCAACGTACAAAAAATTAAACTCGTATTTTTTAAAACAAGAACAAGCCACAAAAAATGCTTATACGGGTTATTTTAAAGGCAAAAATGTGATTGTTGTTATGCTAGAATCGGTAAATTATGCCATTGATAATGCCAAATATTTTCCTAATTTTACTCGAATGCTTAAAAATAGTTGGTACTGGGAAAATAATTACAGTCCAAGAGGAGCTTGCCCAACTGCCGATAATGAATTTTCTGGTATTACCAGTTTGTTTTCTATTCCAACGACATGTACGGCTAATACTTACATTGAAAATACTTATTTTCCATCTATCTTTAATCGCTTTAAAGAAAGTGGTTACAAAGTAACCAGTTTTCACGATTTTGATGATACTTATTATAGTCGTAGTATCTATCATCCTCATCTTGGAAGTGAACATTATTATAATGTGAATGAACTTAATATTGCATATATTAATGATGGTATTCATTGGCCCAATGACAGTCTTATGATGGGACAAGTGGTGTCTTTAGCTAAAGATGATTCGAAACCTTTTATGAGTTTTGTCACCACTGTAAGTGCCCATATGGCGTATGCCTATGACAGTGGTGAAGGGGATAAATACATGAGTTTGTTTGAAGACCTTGGCTATGACGAAGAACTAACACGCTACCTATCCAAACTTAAAATTACGGATGATTCTTTAGGCGTTTTATTAGATTCTTTACAAAATGAAGGTATCTTAGACGATACGGTTATTGTTATGTATGGTGATCATTATCCTTATGGTTTATCAAAGGAAAATGTTTCTAAAGTTGTTTCTTATGATGTCAATTACTACAATGATATTGAAAAGACACCTTTTGTTATATATAATAGTAAACTAGAAGCCAAAGTTTTTAATCAAAAAACATCTTATATTAATATTTTACCTACTTTGGCAAATTTATTTGCGCTAGATTATGATGCTCGGTTTTATGTTGGTCAAGATTTATTTTCAGAAAATTATGAAAATCGTGTCATTTTTACGGATTCTTCCTGGATGGATGATAAAGCCTTTTATAATGCTTTAAACGGCACCATTACATATTTAACGGATGAAAAATATACGACGGAGGAAATTCAAAAAATTAATCAAGCCATTTATAACAAAAAAGAAATGAGTAGGCTTGCTATTACCAGTAATTATTTTGATTACTTAGAAAAAGCCTTACAAGAAAGGAAAGAAAACCGTAATGAAGAAACTAATGATCGTGGAGTCACCTCACAAGAGTAAAACTATCACTGGCTTTTTAGGAAGCGATTACAAAGTCGTTTCTAGTAAAGGCCATATTATGGACCTCGCCACCACCGGTAAATTTGGATTAGGCGTTGATGTTGAAAATGATTTTAAAGCAAGTTATGTTCCTATTAAAGGTAAAAGTGCTTTAATAAAAGAGTTAAAAAAAGAAGTCAAAGATGCCGATGAAATTATTTTATCCACCGACCCTGACCGTGAAGGTGAAGCCATTTCTTGGCATTTAAAAGAAACTTTAGATATTAAAGATGACAAATATGTCCGAGTAACCTTTAATGAAATTACCAAAGATGTCGTTTTAAACGCATTAGAAAATCCTCGTAAAATTGATGATAATTTAGTTAAAAGTCAAGAAACAAGACGTATTTTAGACCGTATTATTGGTTTTCGCTTAAGTAAACTTATGCAAAGTAAAACGGGTGGTAAAAGTGCCGGTCGTGTGCAAAGTGTGGCTTTAAAACTGATTGTTGATAGAGAAAGAGAGATTCTTGCTTTTATTCCGGAAGAATATTGGAGCATCGAGGCCATTTTTAAAGATTTTACGGCTTCTTTAGAAAAATATAAAGATAAAAAAGTAACTATTAAAAACGAAGAAGAAGCCAGTCACATCATTGAAAGTTTGGATGATTATTTTACCATTAAAGAAAAAAATACCAAAGAAGCTTTAAGAAATAGCAAACCAGTCTTTAAAACAACGACGATGCAAACGATGGCTTCTAATAAACTTGGTTTTTCTTCGTCAAGAACGATGCGCATTGCTCAAAAACTTTATGAAGGCGTTGAGGTAGACGGTAAAAGTATTGGTTTAATTACATATATGAGAACAGATTCTGAAAGAGTTTCTCCAACGTTTGTAAGTGAAACCAAAAATTATATTAAAGAAAATTATGGCGCTTCTTATGTTGGCCAAGTAAAAGTGCCAAAGAAAAAGGAAAATATTCAAGATGCTCATGAAGGTATTAGACCTACGAGTATTTTAAATACCCCTTCAAAAGTAAAAGCAGCTTTAACACCAGAAGAATACAAACTTTATGAAATGATTTACAATCGTGCTTTAGCCTCAATTATGGCTCCCGCTAAACTTCTTAATACCTCTGTTTCTTTATTAAACAACGATTATTTATTTAAAACGACGGGGAGTGTTCTATTGTTTGATGGGTATTTAAAAGTATATGGTCAGTATGAAGATCAAAAAGATACTATTTTACCTGATTTTGATACTTTTGAAAATGGAAAAATAAAAAAAGAAGAAATAAAAAAAGAACAACATTTTACGAAACCAGAAGCACGATACACAGAAGGTTCTTTAATTAAAGCAATGGAAAGTTTAGGTATAGGTCGCCCTAGTACGTATGCACCAACGATTCAGACTTTGAAAGACCGAGAATACGTAACGATAGAAGACAAAAAATTTGTGCCCACCAAAGTTGGCTTTGAAATTACCGATAAACTTCAAGAATATTTTGGTAATATCATTAATGTTGAATATACGGCTAATATGGAAACAGAACTGGATGAAATTGCGGAAGATAAAATCAATAATGTGGAAGTACTAAAAACGTTTTATAATGAATTTGAACCAATGGTGGAAGATGCCTTTTCTAAAATGGAAAAAACACAGCCAGAAGAAACGGGTGAGTTGTGTCCTTTGTGTAACTCAGTACTCGTTATTCGTCATGGTAAATACGGTGAATTTGTGGCATGTTCCAATTATCCAACGTGTAAATACGTAAAAAAGTCTGAAAGAAAAGTTGTGGAAGTAATGCCTTGTCCAAAATGTGATGGTAAGATAATTGAACGTAAAACAAAAAGAGGCAAACTATTTTATGGTTGCAGCAATTATCCTAAGTGTGATTTTGCTACATGGGATAAACCGGCTAGTGAAAAGTGTCCTCAATGTGGGGGCGTGCTAGTTATTAAAAAAGATGGCTTACATTGTCTAAATTGTGATTACCAAAAAGAAAATGAATAATTTCTGATGACCCTCTTGACACTGGGGGGGGGGTATTTGCTATTATTACTATAAGAAAACTATAGTAATTTTTTTATGCAAAAATCTATGGTAATAAAAAGGAGTTGTCGTTATATGTTAAATAAATCAAAAAAGAAAAGAAATATACTTGTTTTAATTATTATTTTAGTGTTAGTCACAAGTGCTGTAGGTATTTCCTATGCCTTATGGATACAAAGTTTTACTCAAACAAATCAAAATAATATCGTCCTATCTTGTTTCGATGTTTCTTTTACAAATCAAAATGATATTAGTTTACCAAAGGCTTACCCTTTGTTAGATGAAGAAGGAAAAAAACTCACGCCTTACGAATTTACTATCACCAATACGTGTGATACTTATGTCGCTTTTAATGTTAATTTAGAGATACTAAATACCACGACTTTGACCAATAATAATGCGATTAAAGCTATGATATCTTTAAAAGAAAATGGTGTTGAGACAGAGGTAAAAACAGCCATATTATCAAGCTTAACTACCGTAAATAAAACTCTTGATGCTGCAACAACTTCTTTTAACTTAACAAAAGAATATTTAGACATAAATGAAAGTAAGACCTATACATTAAGATTGTGGCTTGATGAAAATGTGGATATGAACACAGAGAATGTTCAGAATGCCAAGTTTAGCTCCAAAGTCGTTGTTACGACAAATAATATTGAAATTTTGCCCAAGAACGCTTTGGATATGTTAACTTCTTTAGCAAGTGAAGCAGACCCATCATCAACAGATGTTTATACGGTTCCGGATAAAACAGGTGATAGTTGTACCTATACTTTAGCCTATGATGGAACGAGTGATAATAATTTAAGGTACGTTGGGTCTAATCCTTGTAATTATGTAACTTTTAATGGTGAAAAGGCAGGTTGGAGAATTATTGGAATTTTAAATACTCCAGAAGGACAAAGAATGAAATTAATTCGAACAAATTCTTTAGGAAAGTATAGTTGGGATAATAAGGCTAGTGGAACAGGAAGTTCAACAAGTAGTTCTGAAAGTAATGATTGGACAGATAGTACTTTAAAAGAAGTTTTAAATAATGGAGCCTATTATAATAAAACATCAGGAACATGCCCATCTGGCCAAAATGG
>CAKOOQ010000020.1 GCA_934098555.1 uncultured Bacilli bacterium | reverse complement strand
TGATTCGCTCCAGATTGATAGGAAACTCGAACTTTTCGAGTTTAAGTAATAAATGCTAACTAGAAATAGTTAGTTTCAAGTTGTTGACAAAGTGAATTTTTTGTTAACAACCTGAGGCGAGAAAAATCTCGCTTTTTTTTGTTCTTTAATTTAATATTTTTATCCCACCAAAACGTGGAGCTTGGTAAAAAACCGACATTTTTTTGTCCCATCAAATCGCAGAGATATATTTTAAAATTTTTCCCAACAAATCTTGTAGCTTTAAAAAAAATAACCCCACTATAACGCGGAGTTATTTTCACTATTTTCCCACTAATTCGTGTAGATTTTTAATTTTTCTTTCCCACTGAATCGTGGAGACTGTTCTCTATTTTTTCCCACCGAAACGCGGAGAGCCAAAATAACTATAGCTCAAACTATAATTATTTTTACGACAAGCAAATTGCCTCTATTCATTTATTAATTTATAATGTAGGCGTTATGCACTTAGTTTTAAAAATGTCACAATTCCTGCACTTTTTGACGTGGAACTAAAGTTCTTTGTCGATATATAATATATCATATTTTTTAATTTTTACTATTGTTTTTATTACTTACCGACTAAAAAATGTGCATTTTATCTAGAATTCAACAGTTTCTATTTTTTTAATGTTTTAATACATTGATTTAAAACTTTATTTTCTCCTTCTAATTCATTATTAGATACATTATACTGCTGAGACATATGCAATCTATTGTTATGACTATTTGATTCTAATAATATTGAGCTAGTAGGCCAAGACTCAGACCTACCTGTTCCTTCATAAAGTTGAACCTTTAATAATTCTGTTTTACTCAATTTTAATATTAACTTATCTAATTCATGTAAATCTCTTCCATTAAAATTATTAAAATTATTTATTCTAAACGAAATTAATTGATATAATATTGTACCAAAATCTGCAGTAAAATCACTGGAATTTCTATATCCTTCCCTAATCATAAACAAAGCATTTGCTAACGAAGGGTTTTGATTAATACCTTCAGCAATTTTTTTCCAATCATGGTTTACCATAAATTCTTGTAATGCTTTACTAGTATACATTCTCTTGCAGAATGCTTGTTCTGGAGAAATAATCTTTCTTTCATCAAATATACTGATAATATTAAATAACATGTTGTTTTTTACTTCATCTTGTGTATTTAAATCAATTAAATGTACCTTACCATTTGTAATAATCCTAAAATCACGAACCCTTAAACATTTTGGATCTGTTTCCATATGACCAACACGCCATAATCCTAATTTAATAATATATGGTTTACCTTCGTGATATATTTTTCTTTGAAAATCCATATTTTTCCAAATATCTTCATTAATTTTGAAAATTATTTTTTCTTCTTCCAATGGCACCATGCTAAAATCTTGTCTATATTTATCTGCAACAATAAAATTTTGATTTCTATATGAAGCAAAGAATTTATTTATAACTTTATATTCATCATTAGAAATTTCTTCATCGCTATTATATTCCCAATCTTGTGTTGTTATCATAATAACACGCTCCTTCCAGAGTAAGACCTATTATACATTATTTCTTTAGATTTGCAATACTCCACTCTAAATTTCCATTTCAAAATCGTCTTTCCTGCACTGTAAAACTAAATTCTACCTCTAAAATTTAAGAAATGGAATTTACTTGGTAAAACATTTGATTTTCAAAAGATATTTATTATAATAAACCTCAATGATGCTTATTCCACTAGAAAAGACGTTATTTATATGAAGAATAAACATCTTACCTTTGATGACAGACTTGAAATTGAAAAAGGATTAAAAGAAGGAAAATCTTTTAAGGAAATCGCTAAAGTAATTGATAAGAATTGTACTACGGTTTCTAAGAAAATTAAAAATCATTTTACCATAAAAGAAACAAGCGTACATGGAAAAAGACATTTTGAATGTTTGCATGGAACAAACTGTCCCTATCGTGATAAAGGTGTTCTTTACAATTTAAAAAATTGTGAACATTATAAAAAACAAAACTGTCCTAAACTTTTAAAACCACCTTATGTTCGTAATGGATGTTCTAAAATTTTATCTTGTACGCTTGTCAAAAATATTTACGACAGTAGCTTTAGTTTGTTGTGCCCCCTCATCCATTTATGAAGCCTTATAATATGTTTCTGTTCGTTGGCTCTCGATTTTGTTTCACACTTCCTTTAGCCCCAATGTCACTATTGATGCGTTATGCTTTCTTAACATTTCGTTGAGACCTACGCATGTATTGGACTTTCACCAACTAGATATATGCCATGCACGGCACACACAATAAATATCCACCAGCTAAGCTGGTGGTTTTTGATTGACGCCTCGTAAGGCTCGTATTCCTGCATTGCTTAAAAGCACTATAACGTTCTGACACTTGCAGTCTATTTTTTGCTACCCGTAAACGGGTCCATATTATCCAATGTTAATTGTTCTGCCACTCCATCTTCACTTAATTGGTTCTCAACATATTTTTTTATGTCCAGTTCATTTTTTCCTACGGTATCCACATAATACCCTCTGCATCAAAATAATCTGTTTCGATGTTTAAATTTTAGATTCCCTCATCTTTGATATATCATTACACTATTTTTTCCCTTTAAATATCCCATAAAAGTTGAAACACTTAATTTGGGTGATATTTCTACAAACATATGAATATAATCTGGACATACCCCTGTGGTTATTATATTTACTTCTTTCCATCGACACAATTCTCTCAAAATCGCTCCTATTTCTAATCTATTTGTTCCATAAAATTCTTTCCTTCGATATTTCGGCGCAAATACTATGTGATATTTACAATTGCATTTTGTGTGTGATAAACTATTCATGTCCTTCATTGGACATCCCTCCTTTGTTATTTGTTTGCCGTTTGTCAGAACGCATTCTTTATTATAACAAAGGAGTTTTATTTTTAAATACTTATCGCTAAAGCTGAAATGAACCCCCAGACTATCTGGAGGTTTTCTTTCTACAATAAATTTTCAATAAAAAATTATCGTCATAACTTCTTATAACGAATAATTAATCATCTGCCATTAATCTTTTTAAAAGTTGTTTACCCTTTTTTATAAATTCTTTTTCTTCGTCTGTAACAGGAGTTCTATCCCTAAAGTCTTCAAACATTAAATCTAATTCATTGGTATTCATTAATAATACATGTTCAGAGTTAGGATATAAATTAAACCATTTGTTCATGGTATCGATATCATCATAAGTTTTGGATAATATTTTTATAGTTACACCGCTCATGCCTTCATTATATATTTTAACTAAACCTAAATATTTCTTCATAAATTAACCCTCCATTGTAAGAGATATTTTACTTACATTTAACTGTTTTTTATTTAATTTAACTTTATAATTAAAAATAGTATAACGCTTTTTGAGCATGAAAAAAAGACAACTTTTTTGAAATTGTCTTTTCTACCAAGAGCTTCCTCCACCCCCGCCAGAGCCTCCGCCAGAAGATCCTCCACCAGATGAACCTCCAGAACTACTAGAAGGACTCGATGTCATAGCTGTCTGAGCACTCGTCATGGTGTGATCCATAAAGGAACTAAAGGAATTCATATCAAAGGCACTCGGGCTATCATACCAAGACGGTGCCACCATAGCAATCGTTTCAAATTTCTTTATCCATTTATCTGAGACTCCTAAAACATAAGTATAAGGTAAAATATCATAAAAATACGTTGGATTTTCGAAAACCATAGCTTCTAGTTTATCCTTTTCAGCTGTTTCTAAGAAGTTTTTAAAGCCTCTTAATTTACCAAGCATGGCATTACCATAAGGAGTTCTTTTAGGTAAATATTTTAAACAGATTATCATCCCAGCAATACAAATTATACCGATAAGATAACTTACCATAAAGATAATGTTTTCCATAAGGATAGGTAAAAACACAAAAAGCCATGGAAGTCCGCCGAAAAGAAATCCCCATAAAAGGCCAAATATTTTTATAGCAAAATTGCCTGTACCTGTTAGCATCCAAATGGCGATGCTAAAACCAATACCTGTAAAAACAAGCACTAGAATAATCATTTCCGATTCCCCGGCGATAATCAAAGGAGGAATTGTAATGATACAATACGTACCAATAATCATCAGAAGGATAATCCAAGCTTTATTTGAAGCACTTTTTTCGTATATTTGTGTCTTATTCTTGTAAGAATTGATAGAAGAAAGAATATCTTGCAAGGTCTTATAAAAATTATCATACAAATCCCTTTCAGTTACTTCGGTAATATTTTCCTCATCATCGGAAGGTGTCTTAGCAAAAAGGGAAGTTAAGGTTTGTTTTTTCTTAAAAAGGCCTTTTAAAAATTTTCTTTCCATTTCGTTTTGACCATCATAGTTTTTTACTTTAGTTATTTTAAAGCTTTTCTTAGAAGATAAAAAACTTTTTTTATCAATTTCAGAAATTTTAATATAACCTTTATTCGCTAAATAAATAAGTAAGGAAGTAACATCTTTATTACTCGCCTCTCCTTTGTATAAAAAGCCTACCTCTAAACTATTTAAACCTTCAGGTGGGTAAAATTCAACCGTTTCAATAACATCATCATCCCGGCCAAACTTATACCAAAGGAAAATAGCAATGCCTAAAAATAAAAGTGGGATAATAATAACCAAACTATATCCTAACCCAACTTGAATACCCGCATTCACAAAGTATCCTTCAGGTAGTTCTAAACGAACGGTTAAAGCTTCTCTAGAAGATAGCACCCCATTATATTGTCCGGTAATTTCATTTGCTTTTACTTCATATTTGACGTTATCATTATCTAAAGAACCATAAGAGCCCGATGAAAAACCGAGTTTTGAGGCATCAAACTCTTTGGGCATAGTAATATGAAAGGTTATATTGCCAATAACAGTATCCCATTCATTACCAATAATATTAAAATAAAGCTCATCGTAATTTGTACTGGGGTCTTTTCCTAAATTATAGGTATATTTTATAACGTAGTCTTTCTCACCTTTTAAGGTGCTTTCTGAAGAACCGATTTTAATTTGATAGGTATTGTTTTCTTTGGATGTCGTGTAAGGATTATCCACATACACTTTGGTAATGCGGGCCTTATTTTGACTTGTCGTTCCATCTAAACGCGTCACCGTATTTTTTAAGGGAATCGTCCTTATAAGACCGTGTTTGGCCACATTAAAATATGCGGTGATAGATTCAGTAATATCAAAAGTATTATTTTCATTCACCACAATATCAACATCATACTTATCTAAAACATAGTCATAATTTTTATACAGACTACTTTTACTTGGTGTGACATTAATATTTTCTTTAGCTGGTTTTATCTCAGAAATATAAAACTGGTAATACGAAATATCACTGGCTTCATAACCATTTAAAACCGAATCATTATACATTTGATTAAAGTTATTCGTCCCAGGATTAACCGTCAATTTTTCTTCTTGACTTGTTATTTCATTATAAGAAGAATCTAAAAAAGAAATCGTATAAGAAATAGTAAGTGGACTACGAGATGTATTATATAAGGTTCCTGTTAAACCAAACGCTTTGGTGGATATCTTTGTCCAATCTTGAAACGTGACATTGGCAAAATAAATATTTTCACCACTAAAATTATTTGGCTTAGAAACATCCATATAAAGATTATAGCTTTTTGCTTGGACAGAAGAAAAACTTAAGATTAAAAAAAGAAACAAAAGAAGAAAGAAAGGAAGACTCTTTTTGATTTTTGTCATTTCATCCTCCTTAAAATTCGACTTTAACATTTTGTCTTTCGTTTTCATTTACTTCAAACATCTGTTTTGTTTGGTAACCAAATAATTTGGCAAAAAGATTACTTGGAAACATTTCCACTTTGTTATTATAATTTCTAACAACACCATTATAATATTTTCGAGAACTTGCGATATCTTCTTCCACTTTAGCTAATTGTTCACTTAAATTTTTAAAGTTTTCATTTGCTTTTAATTCAGGATAAGCTTCCGCTAAAGCCATAATTTTAGGAACACTACCAGATAATTCTTGGTTAGCTTTAATTTTTTCATCCATAGACATAGAATCATAAGCACTGTTTCTAAGTTCTACCACTTCTTTTAAAGTGTTTTTTTCATGGTCAGCATAGCCTTTTACCGTTTCAACGATATTAGGAATTAAATCCCATCTTTTTTTAAGATAAACATCCATCGTTGAGAAAGCCTCTTTGACTTTATTATTTAATTTTACTAACGTATTATATAAACAAATCGCATAAATGAAAATTAAAACAATAAGAGCCAAAACAATATAAATCCACATATAATCACCTCCTACTATAATTTATTTTATCATAGAATAGCCTTTATTTTTCATAAATTTTCTTTTAATTCAGGAAAAAGATGATAAAGATTATAACCGAGTAAGTTATCAAAATAATTTTTAAGTTTAAAAACCTCTTTTAGATGATAATGGGTTTGTTTATAAACACCGTGTCTTAATAAAAGGTCTATCATTCTTTTTTCTAGAGTTTCTACCTTTGTGGTACACATTAAATCACAAAGATTAATTATCTTATCGCAAATCGTATAATCGTTAGCTATATAATCTTTAATAAAAAGATAATCTTTGTCTTCTTTGTCTGTTTCATCTCTGTCATTCGAAAGACAATCAATATCATTATTTAAAAAGGAATGTTTAAGACAAATACCCGCGTAAATCTCATCATAACCAAGTTCTTTTAAATACCGATAACCTCTTATAGCATGTGGGATAACACCATCATTTTTGCGCCAGCCATAGCGTTTACCTATATCATGAATATATCCCAGCGTCCTTGCGTACTCTTTTGATAACCCAAGAGCCTTAGCCAAGATAGAAGCACACCTTCCTACCTCAAGACTATGAAAAAGCCATTTGTTATCTATCGTCATGCCAAAAGATTCTTTTAACAAATCTAAAGCCTCTTTACTTGTTAATTTCATTTTGATACCTCTTTTATTCTAACACCATTATAGCAAAGGAATTTATGTGCTTTCAACCTCTCTTTTTTTCCTAAAAAGACACAAAAAAGATTGATCTTTTAAAGAAAATTTGATACAATGTTCAAAGTTAAAGAAAACAAGTAAGGTTTTATTTTAAGGAGAAGAAATATGAAAAAAACGTGTGTCGAGTTATTTGCGGGCGTAGGCGGATTTCGTTGTGGCCTTAATAAAGTCATTTTAGATAAAGATGAAGTTCGTGAGGAAGGTAACTGGAAATTTTTATGGGCTAACCAATGGGAACCAGCAACTAAAAGTCAAGAAGCTTATGCGTGTTACGGGCAAAGATTTGGCTTTGAAAACTTAAGTAATATCGATATTTTTGAAGTGGATAAAAAGGAAATTCCTGATCATACATTACTGGTAGGAGGATTTCCTTGTCAAGATTACTCAGTAGCCCAATCTCTTACGACAAGTAAAGGTATCGAAGGTAAAAAAGGGGTTTTATGGTGGGCCATTGAAGAAACTCTAGCGGTTAAACAACCTCCTTTTGTCCTTTTAGAAAATGTCGACCGCCTTTTACTTTCGCCGGCGAAACAACGGGGAAGAGATTTTGGAATGATTTTAAGAAGCTTTTATGATAATGGCTATGACGTAGAATGGCGGGTTATTAACGCGGGAGAATATGGACTTCCTCAAAAAAGACGCCGAACCTATATTTTTGCCTATCATAAATCAACAAACTATTATAAAAAAATGCAGTCTATAATAGACCGCGATATTATTTTTGAAAAAGGCCTTTTTACGAAAGAATTTCCGATTGAGCCTAATTATCTGGCTTTAAACGAATCCTCTGTTAGTAATTATAAAGACCTCGTCGAAGTAAGTAATTTATTTAAGTGTGAATTTTACAATGCTGGCATCATGAAAAAAGGTGATATTTACACGGTCAAAACAAAGGCCGATTATAATCTAATTTATCCTTTACGGAAAATAAGAGAAGAAAATTTTGTGGACGAAAAATATTTTTTAACCGAAGAACAAATTCAAAAATTCATTATTTTAAAAGGCAGTAAAAAAATACCGCGGGTAAAACCGAATGGTACACCTTATTTCTATGCCGAAGGCGCGATGCCTTTTCCAGACAATTTAGATACGCCAGCTAGGACAATGCTAACCAGTGAAGGTGGCATTAGTAGAACGACCCACGTGATTGAAGACTATAAAACGAAAAAACCACGTCTTTTAACCCCTATTGAATGTGAAAGAATTAATGGCTTTCCTGATAATTGGACAAAAACGGGTATGAGTGATAAAAAGCGTAACTTTATGATGGGAAATGCCCTAGTCGTAGGTGTGATTAAAAAAATTGGTAAAGAGATTGAAAAGATTATTGAAAGTGAAGATTAAAGCCTAACTTTCTTTTTTAAAAAAGCATATTCTACCATAGGTGATAGTATGCTTTTTTTATCGGCTCTTTTGACGAGCTTAGACTCTTTTTTCATTGGTTGGGCCATGAAAGAGGAAAAAAGAAAATTTTATCCTTATCTTCTCTTATATTTTTTTCTCTTTTGTCTTTATACTCTTTTTCTTTTAATTATGACCAAAATACCGTTTCCAGCCTTTTCCTTTCACTTACAATTTCATCTTTTTCTTATCCTAGCTCTTTTATCTTTAAAAGAGAAAAAAGAAAAGAAGAAAAACTTTTCTTGGCCTAAATTAACGTTTATTTTCTTTACCAATTCTTTAGATGGGCTTATTATCTCCGCCTCTTTTCTTTCTTGTTACAACTTTTTTACATTAAGTTTTCTTTTTACCAATTGTACTTTTCTTTTATTTTTAATAGGTTTAAAAATACCCTTTAAAATCAAAAAAAGGAAAAATATCCTATGCCTTCTTTTCCTTTTTTTAGCTATATTAAGCCTCTTCTAGACTCTTTTCATAGTCATCTAAAACATTCATAATGTCACTTTCTGTTTTACACTCACAAATACGTTGTTTAATAACTTTACCTTCTGGCATACCTTTTAAATAAAATAAGATATTCGAACGCATTTCGAGTAAAGCTAATTTTAAACACTTATCTTCTTTTAAAATATTAAAATGCCGTTTCATCATCGCGATTTTTTCTTTATAACTAGGTGGATCTAAAAGAACATTGTTTTCTAAATAATAAGCACATTCTTTCATCAGCCAAGGATTGCCTAAAAGACCACGGCCAATCATAACCGCATCGCATCCCGTTTCCTCCATCATCTTTAAAGCATCTTTGGCACTTAGAATATCGCCATTACCAATAACTGGAATGGAAACCGCTTCTTTTACCTTTTTGATGTATTCCCATCTAGCTTTCCCACTGTAACCTTGAGCACGCGTTCTTGCATGCAGGGTAATCGCACTGGCCCCGGCCTCTTCGATTATTTTGGCCACTTCGACACAGTTAATATGGTTTTCATCCCACCCAAGACGAATTTTAACCGTGACAGGAACCCTTACTGCATCAACAACACAAGAAACAATTTCTCTTATTTTTTCAGGGTCTTTTAAAAGGGCACTCCCCGCTTGACATGATAAAGCCACTTTAGGAACGGGACAGCCCATATTGATATCAATAATATCCGGGTGCATTTTTTCTTCTACAATGCGAGCGGCTTCAACAAAAGTTTTTACATCACTACCAAATATTTGTTGAGCGATGGGACGTTCTTCTTCACTCATTTTAAGAAGGTCATACGTTTTTTCATTTTGATAAACGAGAGCTTTATCACTTACCATCTCAGCATACAAAAGACCCGCGCCCATTTCTTTAATAATTTTTCGAAAACTTGTATTAGAATATCCGGCCATGGGAGCCATGACTAACGGATTTTTGATATAAACATCGCCAATATAAAAACTTTTCACAATGCACCTCTTTTGATAATTAAAGGTATTATATCAAAATTTTTGGTTACAATAAAGTACAGGAGGCAAATATGAAAAATAATAATTGTAGTGACTGTTGTTGCAAAACAGTAGAAGGTCGTGCCTACATTGATAAGGATACGGGTTTATTATGTGTCGATTTAGAAAGACAAGACTATGAAACCGATAAGGACATTTTAGTTCCTTATGTTTGTACGACTTGTGGAGAAACGACCTGGAAAACAAAATCACCAACCGAAAAAGAGGAATAATTTCCTCTTTTTGCATTTAAAAAGGAAAGGACATTAAAAAGGTCGTCCTTTCCCATAAAGTGTGAGTTTGAGTTTATATGTTATTTATATTGTATAGAGTTTTTTTATATATTTTTTTCAAAATATATGGATCGTATCTTCTGTATCACTTCTCCTTTCATGTCTAACATATTACACTTCATTTATGAAATTTATGTGAAGAAGACGTGAATAAATGTAAAAATCAAGCTTTTTTAATGTAAAAGTAAAAAGTGGTTCCTTTATCTTTCATAGATTTTACTCCGTATTTAAAACCATGGTTTTCTAAAATCTTTTTTACAATAGAAAGACCAAGGCCCGTACTCACAACATTACGTTGATGGTTTTTTTCATTTTTATAATATTTATTCCAAATAAAAGGAATTTCTTCTTCTTTAATACCTTTACCCGTATCGATAATTTCGACTAAGAAACCTTCTTTTTCTTTTTGAACATGAATGGTTACAGTTTTATCTTTACCGGTATAGTTAATTGCATTATTAATAAGATTATAAATTACTTGATTTAACTTTTGTTTATCTGCTTTTACCATGGCTTTCGCTGGAGCCTTTAAAACAATGTGATAATCTTCGGTTTCTTTAATGATTTGATAACGGTTAACAATCGTTTCGATTTCTTTAACAAGGTCAAAGGATTCCCATTTAATTTCATCGGCATTGGCTTCAAATTTCGATAAAGCTAAAATATCATTTACGAGTAAATTTAAACGGTCAACTTCATCCATGATGATATTACAATGCATATTTCTTTTTTCATCATTTTGATAACTCATATCCCTTACCATCTCAGCATAAGCTTTAATCATCGTTAAAGGCGTTTTTAAATCATGCGAAACATTCGCCATTAAGTCTCTTCGTAATTCATCATTTTTTTCAATATCACGACCTGACTCTTCTAGAACTCTCGCCAATTCATCAACTTCTAAAATGTCGTATTTAGGAAACGTAATGGATTCTCCCGAGCCGAGTTTTTTAGCCCGCCTAGTAATATCTAAGATAGGTCCTGTAAGTTTTTGCGATAAAAAGTAGGCAATAAAACAGGCGAATATAATCGCGATGATAGTTAAATAAATGAGTTGATTACGAATAATACGGTTAGACACACTTAAATCTTCTAAAGTATTATACAAAAAGACATAACCCGTATTTAATTTAATCCCATAAAGATAGGCACGTGTTTCATATTCATCATTTAAAAGATTATAAGAGGTCATAGACTCATTTGCGTCAATAAATTGTTTTTCGATATTTAAAATGGTTGGATTATTTTTCCCAAGAGCACATCCAACTCTTAAGGTATTGTATTGGATATCGTTTTTACCATCATAATATTCAATACAAAGTTCATTTTTATACGCCACTTTTTCAAGTGTTGCGTTCAAATTTTCATCACTGGTTTTCTGAATCAACACCGCTAATTGTTTTAAGTTCTGGACTTGATAATTTTGATAAGCATATTTTAAATAAAAGACTTGAAAAAGCCAAAGCAATAGTAAAACGGTAACACTAAAAGTAACAAAGTAAACAAGAGTTTTATGGTGAAAACTTTGTTTTTTATTCTGCATATTCAAATTTATAACCTACTTTACGAATTGTTTTAATATATTTGCCGTATTTACCTAAGTGTTGTCTTAGTGTTTTTACATGCGTATCGACCGTTCTATCATCCCCATAAAAATCGTAACCCCAAATGTTGGTTAAAAGTTGTTCTCTTGATAAAGCAATATGATGATTCATTAAAAAACATTTTAATAAGTCATACTCTTTTGGGGTTAGTAAAACAAGTTCACCATCTATTTTTACTTCATGGGCTTTATCATCTAAGATAAGACCACCAAAAGCCAATTTTTCATCTTCATTATGATAACGTTTGGTAATGGCTTTTACCCTAGCCACAAGTTCTTTAGGGCTAAAAGGCTTTGTGACATAATCATCAATACCTAAATCAAAACCAATCAGTTTATCAAACTCTTCTTGTCTAGCCGAAAGCATCAAAACAGGAATGTTTTTTAACTTTTTAATTTCTTTCATCGTTTGAAAGCCATCTTTTTGGGGCATCATAATATCTAAAACAATTAAATCGTAATCCATTTTACGCACACATTTTAAAGCTTCATCACCATCCCCAGCTTCATCAACAATAAAATGTTCATTTTCTAAATATTCTTTCACAACATTGCGAATTAAAGCTTCATCATCGACAACTAAAATCCTCATAACAAACCTTCTTTCTTCTTTGGACCTTAATATTATAACAAAATTGTGAGGAATACATGAACTTTTTTAACTCCAAACCATCTTTGAAACCAAAAGAAGGTCATCTAAATGACTATAGTCTCTTTCATAGGCTCCCCGTTCTTTATTAGCGAGTAAACATTTTTCATAAAGATCTCCTAAGATAAAAATTTTCAATTCTTCTTTACTAAGATTTTTAGCTAGACAAAGTTCAATATAAAAATTGCGTTTTTGTTCATTACAAAGATCTAATAAAATTTTAATGTGTTTCCAAGATAAACTTAAAAGAGCTTCGGGAGGCTTTTGGGGATACATAAGATACAGTTTTTGCATGTAAAAAAGCTCGTTAGTATCGTAAATACCAGGGTATTCTTTGTCAAGTTCCTTTAAAACCTCTTCTAAAAAAAGCTGATTTTGAGAAAGAAAATAAGCACGGCATGCATACCATCCTCGATGTTGGTCACTATCTTTAAAAAGAAACGGTTTCCTTTCATAAATTTCCGGTGTTTTGGCTAATAAAAAATCCATAATTTCTTGTTTCATAAGTCGTCCTTTCTTTAAGGAAGTAAAAGTACCTCCTACTTATATATTCAAGAAAAATCATGGATTTCCTTTTTTTTCAGAGTAAAAAGGAGATTTTTTTATTTTTTTGACGTCAAATTGACACTTTTTTACAAAGGCAAATAGTTGGTCATATGTAAACTCACATTTTTGGTAAAAGGATACATAAAGTCCCCATTGTCGGTTAAGAAAGGAGCCACGACAACCATACTATATCGAGGTGTTTCTCTAGGATAATAAAAAGCAACGGTGGAATTAATCACTTCTTTATCCACCACTCCATCACTATCACTGTCATAAAAAGTTTCGCTTGTTCCCGTTTTTCCCACAGCATTTTTGCTTTTATTAACATAACTTGAAGCCGTTCCACCATGAAAGACCTCATAAAGACCTTCCATTATCCGGTCATAAAAGGAGGAATCTAATTCAATTTGATTTAAAAAGGTATTATAATCTTCCTTTTTAAATCGTAAGGCATACCGATTGCCATAATTAGAAAGCGTATTAATATACTGTAAAAGGCTTATCGGCGTATATGTGTCATATTGACCTATGGCAAAGTTTAAAAGAAGGTCCCCCGCCACCTTGATGCCTTTCATACCCGTTTGCTCCAAGGGATAATCGATATCCGTTTTAGCCCCTAAACCATAAGCATTAAAAACATCACGGTAACGTTTAAAATCTTCTTCGGTAACGTTAAACTTCATGTTATAACGATAACTTTGGCCGGTGGAAGAAATAGCCGTTAGAAACTGATAGTAATTAGAAGATGTTTTTAAAGCCGTGATATCATCAACATACCCAAGACGCTTATAAGAACATTTAGAAGGCTCTGAGTAAAGCTTCACACAACTATCTTTCACTTTTTGGCCGACTTTTATTGCCCCAGATAAATACCCCACCGTGTTAGAAGCCCCCTTTACGACACTACCCATCGCATAAGAAGAAGTAAAAGCAGTAATCGTAATATCTGTAAAACCGGCATCTGTTTTCTTTAAGCCAGTTAACGCGATAATTCCACCCGTAACGGGATTACCAATCATCGCATAAGCTTCTTTAAAGTACTTGGCAGAAGTTCTTTTACTTGCCTTTGTCATCTCTTCTTTCATAACTTTAACAAGCTCTTGTTGCACATCAATATCAATATTCAAAGTGACATCATTTCCTGACGTACTTTCTTTTACCATCGCAAGCGTATTATCACTATTGATGAAATACTTAGCTTTCTCGCCCTTTAAAATATCTTCATACTCTTCTTCTAAACCACTTGTTCCAACCGTGTCTGATAAAGCATAACCTTTTTTCATATAAGAAGAAAGCTTTTCTTTTGAGATACTCCCCACCGTTCCAAAAATGGATAAAAGCATATCATCGTAAGGATAAACTCTTTCATATGAAACCGTTTTAAATAAAGAAGGAATCCCTAAAGAATCTATTTGATTAATAAAAGCCTCATCAACATTTTTAAACAAAACTTTATCTTGATAACTATAACCATTCTGCATCTTTAAAAATAAATAAGCTATCTTTTGATTATCTTCGTCATAATTTAACATCTCACTCGTAATACGGTCCCACTTCATCTTAGAAATTTCTTCAGCACTTAATTTATGCATACTATAAAGTTTTTTTTCTTCACTCGTAATTAAATCATTCCCATTATTATTTAAAGCCAAATAATAGTTTTTTAAATCTGTTAAAGATAAAGAAAAACAATCTAAAAAAGGACTTAATAATTTTGCAATAAGAAGTTCATCTTTAATCGTCACCTTATAGTTTTTATGATAAGAAATATTATACACTTCTTTGTTATCCACTAAAACTTTACCATTCACATCTAAAATACGACCTCTTCTAGGACTTTCTCCTAAAATAATACGTTCGGTTTTTTCTTTTAATTTTGTTTCATAATAAAGATGATTTTCATGATTTATTTGATATATTTGAAATACAAAAATACTAAAAAAAGCTATTAAAAGTAATTTTATCTTCATATAACCACCCTTATTAGTATTATTTTTTTTTACTTTTTCATACAATATTTTAGGTGATGTTATGTATAATTTAATCGCACGTTATATGGAAAAATTAAAAAAAGAAGATGTGGCTCTTTTTGCGACCAAAAATAACGTTTCTTTAAGTCAAGAAGAACTGGATTTTACTTATCTTTTTGTCAAAAAAAATTGGGATAAAATCTTACAAAATCCCAATTTACTTAACTTCGAACGTTTTAAAGACCGTTATTCTGAAGAAAACTTTGTTAAAATCCAAAAACTTTACCAAATGTATTATCAAAAATACGGCCATTACTTATAATAATCGTGGATATGAGAAAGAAGATTTTCATCAAATTTTTTCTCCCGAATCATTTCGATTTCAAAACGATAAGGAGGATAAAGTCTCTTTTTATCTTCTTTGGTTTCCCCAACATAAGGCGTTTCTAAAATTTTAGGAACGTCTTTTAAGCGTTCATTATAAATGACGTTTAATAACGCCTCAAAACCAATCGTACCATAACCAATATTTTCATGACGATCCTTATGCGAAGATAAGACATTTTTACTATCATTGATATGAATACAATGAACTTTAGATAAACCAATTTCTTTGTCGAAAGAATCTAAATAGGCATCAAAATACCGAATATCTACACCGGAGTCATTTAAATGACACGTATCTAAACAAACACCAACAGGATAATTTATATTATCGATAAGATATTTTAATTCCTCTAAATTAACACCGCATTCTGTTCCTTTACCAGCCATGGTTTCTAAAAGAATCTGGGCCTTAAAATTATCTTCTAAAACAAGGTTTAAACCATCTTTTATATTCTTAAGAGCTTCTTCTTTTGAAAGGCCAACGGCACTACCAGGATGTAAAACTAAATACTTTACACCTAATAAATCACAACGTTTCAATTCATTCTTTAAAAAAGTAATGCCAAATTGCCATTTTTGTTCCTCCTTTTTATTAGCCAAATTAATAATATAAGGAGCATGACAAATAACATGATTCATATCCATATTATTTTCTTTCATAAGTTTTTTTCCTTCAAGGGTTGTTTTCTCATCAATATCTTTTCGAATCGTATTTTGGGGAGCTCCTGTATAAAACATAAAGGTATTAGCCTTATAGCTTAAAGCTTCCTTAACACTTCCCAGTAAACCGTCTTTACTATTAAACCCAACATGACTACCAATTATAAGCATTGTTATCCACTTCTTTCTTTGTAAATTATAGCAAAAGAAAAAGCCTATTTCTAGACTTTTATTCTTTTCCACATTTATACTGACTATCGCCTTTTACAGTAGCTTTTGAGGCATCCATAACTTCAGTTGAATCATCTTTAACATCTGTATTTTTATCTTCAATAGCATAACTATTACTGTACATCCAACCTTGGAACTTTAATTCACCATCTCCAGTATTTGTAACTAAAACGCTACCCGTATATTTTCCTTTATTATTAAATGTGTCTAGGTAATTCCCACATTCTTTTTTTCCAATACAGTAACATATTGTATCATTTGCTTTTTGAAGTTCATAACCACTTAACATATCTGTTTGAGCTTTTAATTGGGCAGAATCAAGTAGTGATAAAAACTCTGTTCTAAAGGCACTACGACGAGTATTCGCCATAATAGTAATAACACTATTACCTGCTAGCATCATCAACACAGCTAAAATAATAATAACAGCTAAGAGTTCAATAAGGGTAAAACCTTTTTTATTTAATACTTTTACATCATTCATATAACTTTCTCTCCTATTCATAAAACGATTATATAATAATTACCTAATCTTTTCAACTTTTTTAAACCAGTTTTATCAAAAAGAGGTATTTTCTACACCTTTTCAAAACATAAAATTATCCAATCGTATAGGGATTTGTTTTGCTACCCTCTCCGCTTAAAACCGTCGTAGAGGGTATCAGATAGACCGAAGGGCGCACGACATTCCGGTAGCTTGCATTGTTGTTGCTGACACAGCCAGTGTAGTAGACGTTGAACACGCTGCTAGAATAAGACGAAAACGGAGCCAATGTCCATTGTGTTGTACCTGTGTATAACCAATCATTATTTTTACAGTCACTATATGAACTACTATCCCAGCTATATAATTCTTTATTTAAACAACTTGTTCTATTACTTGTACTTCCTCCACTTGTCGCATATCCATAATCACTTGGATACATTAATCCTACTTTGCCTTGCCATTCTGTTGGTCTGCCACTATATACCGTTGTTCCTCTTTCATATGTGTAAAATTGAATAGTGTTTGTACTATTATAATTACTTGTTCCACCTAATTTCCATGTGATGGTATCTATTTGATTTTTAGCTTCTTCGGTTAAGCCATTACTTGTAAAATCACAAGATGTTGTAGCTCCATTTGAACCAGATGGACATGTTCCTGATGTTCTATTATAATATGTTCCATTATTTAAAACTTCTTTTAAAGTACTATCTGTCCAATCATTGCTACCAGAACTACTCGTTGAACTTCCTGTTCCACTGGCTTTGTTGTCCCAACTGTAACTTCCTATTGAATTAGCACGCATTAGTTTTAATCTTTGTCCCTCTGGCGTATTTAGTACACCTATAATTCTCCATCCAGCGGTTTCTCCATTAAATGTAACATAATTACATGGATTGGCTCCAACATATCTTAGATTATTATCACTTGTTCCATCATACGCCAAAGTATAAGTACAGGTATCATTTGAAACCCCTGGAACTGTATAGACTTCATCTGAAGATGAATCAGCATTTTTTTTAGCATAACTTAAGACATCCTTTGCATTTTCAAGAGGTTCTATGTAACTTGCTGTCACAACGACTTTTGAACTAAACTTGGCATTTTGTACCCCTTCCGTATTCATATCCACATTTTCATCTAACCATAATCTTAAGGTATACGTTTTAGATTCTTTAGCTCCTAAATATCCGGTTGTTAGATTAAAGGATGTCTTAGCATTATCCAAGGTTTTTGTTATGGTTTGATAACCTGACAATAAACTGGTGGTTATCTCTGTTTCTGTATCATTTGTTTTTGATGATATCATAGCTTTAACAGCATCATTATTGATTAACGTTGTGGTATTTAGTACCTCCAGATTAACATTAAAGGATGCATAAGAATCACACGTATTGGTAATCGTAAATTCGTAAGGTGTTAACTTCTTACCTTCTTCATCTAAAATGGGATAGGCCTTTTGTAAACTAATATTGTCTTTATCTGTGAAAGTAATATTAAAACATGATGAAACAATATCATTTTGTCCTGTTTGAGTTAAGTTTAAGACCCATAAGGCATAGGATACGCCTATAATGGCAATGATACCTATTAATAAAACAGCTAAAACTAATATATTTCTTTTCTTTTTTTTCATAAATGGAACAACTCCTTTTTCTTTTTAATATGTAACAGTATGGTGCGTTTTAAACTCTTTTTACTTATGACATAAAGCGTTATAGCATTTCAACACCATTTAGTTATAAATATGGAAGGTAATAGTAATTTTTTGTGCACAAAAAAATCACCATAGCTTACCTATGATGATTATAACAGAGACCCCCCCCCCCGAACGTCAAGAGGCTTTTTATAAAATTTAAAAAAAGACGAGTCACTTATTTAACATAAATGAGATTTTTACGTAAACTATCTATAGGTGATACGATGAAACCACGTAATTCTTTTTTAAATGTGATATGTATTTTTGTTCTTGGTGTACTTATTTTTTATCAAGTTATTATTACGCTTATTTTACCTTTGCGTTTTAATATTTTTATTTTACTTGTGGAATTTGTTTTACTTTTGTTTTTCCTCTACCGCATTGTATGGCCGTATTAAAGATTCGGTTTTATAAATATAATCTAGAGTCTCACGAATATTTTTAACCGATTCTAGTTCATTATCTTCTAAAACAACTTTAGGAGGAATCGCAAGTGTCAAAAAAAGAAGTTGTTCTTCTTCAGGACTTAAAGGATTTAATTTTAAATAGGTACTTAAAACCGGTTCAAAATTAATTTCAAAATAACAGTTTTTATAAAATTTTATGAGATCTAGAACTGGGGTATCTTTTCTGGAGGAGTCCCAGCTAATTAAACAGTTTTCTCTTACATGGTCTAAGGATAAATTATTATGTATTTGACAGACACGATACTTATTTAAATTTTCGCAACTTTCATACCATTTTTCTAAAGTATCTTCCGCATAATTTAAAGAGGCAAGAATTTTCGAAATATGAGTAAGTAGAAAATATTCACTAGGACTAGGATAAACCTTCTGAAAATACTCTTCATATAAATTCTCATAGTAATAACGAACATAGAGAATTTGATTTTTCAATTCTTCATATATTTTTTTAAATTCATCTGAAGTAACATCTTTATAATAACTAGTTTTTTGATGTAATAAAGCAACCATCTTAATTAAATCAAGGGCCTTTTGTTCTTTAGGTGCATAGCTTTCTTTGACATAAGAAAAAACATTAATATCTTCTCTTGAGTCATCGATTAATGAAGGATAATAAGAAAAACTCCGACTATTTAAATAATCGTAGAGTTTTCGCATATCTTGCTTTTTTTCTTTTAAAACGAATTGACCACTCGTAGAATCTAATAGTAAAGCCTTGTTTTTTAAGGTGATTTTTGTTGGTTTATAAACTTCTTTTAAAATATCTAAGCTTTTACGATTCATCATCAACAGGGATAATGACTTTAGAACCTAACATTAAATTATCGGTATCATTATACGTTTTAACTAAGTTTAAATCGGCTTTATAAAGACTACAAATACTTTCTAAAGTTTCTCCTTCTTTAACAATATGAATATGATATGTTATGTATTCTTCCTCATCACTCACCGTATTCATAATCACGTCTTCACTTTCGTTTCTTTCTTCTTGAACAGGTGGTTCTTCTTTCACTTCTTCTTTTTTTACTTCTGGTTCTGGTTGGACAGGTACTTCCTCTTTTCTTTCTTCCATCATTTTAATCATCTCGTCACTGTTAACAGATGGTAAGACTTCCTCTTCTTCTTTTTCTTCTAACGAATAACAAAGTTCTAATTCCACATTAACGGTTATTTCCTTTTCACTTTTAATATCATAGGCAAAATCTGTGATTTCTAAAGTTAAGTCTTCTTTTTTTAGATTTTCAGGAACTTCAATCGTAAAAGGTATTTTATAAGAAAAAGGAAGGACATTAGCACTTATATCATGACTTTTATATTCGCCTGTGACAAAAAGAAAGCCTTTTATTTCCTCACCTTCTAAGGAAAATTCTCTTTCTAAAGAAATACTTGTAATTTCACTAATCTTTGTTGAGAATTCTAAGTCTTTTGTAAATGGTATTACACTTTTCATTTCATCATCCTCTCTAAAACAGTCTATGAAAAAGAGCAAAAAAAAGAAGTAAAAATTTTACTTCGCATGACGATTGGCAAATAAAGTTAAAACGGTATCAAAAATTTCTTTAGGAACACCCTTTAAAATGTCACTTTCTTTTTCATACTCTTGAATAATAACTTTCTCAGGGTCATCTTCATTAAATAAGTAAAGATAAATTTTTCCTTCATACTCTATTTTATCCAAAACAAAATAATTTCCATCTTCTAAAGTGAAAAGTGTGACTTCGTTCATTTGACACCTCTTCCCGCTGATTTTTTTATAGCAAGTTCATCTTTAATACCATCTATATATTCCTCATAACTATTATAGCCAAGGTAATTAACGTACTCGTCCATACTTTTATACTGGTCACTATCTAAAGAACGGATGACTTCATTCATATTTTTTTCTCTTTCCACCATATTTAGACTAATCCCCGCGATGAGATATTTGGTATCATCTTCTCTTTTTTCTTCGTAACATATCTCTTCATTATTTTCAATGGCTTGCGCTATTTTATCATTATTATAATAATAAGGTTCAAATGATTTATAATTTGAATGAGTATTTGCGGAAACAATTTGTAAACCTCTTGTAAAATAATAACCGTATTTATCATCTTTATTAAATTTTTTAAGAGCCGTAAAAGAAAGTGCTGTGACAGAACCACTTAAAAAAGCGATTAAAGCAATCTTAAATATCTTTTTTTTATTTTCTTTTATTTCAGCCTCTTTTTTTTGCCTTATCTTTCGACTTAACGCGGAATCCTCTTGCATCTTTTTATATCTTTTATAATTATCTTGAACAATTTTCACACTGTCTTCTTGTAATTTTTCCATAACTATCCCTTCCTCACATAAAGGATACCCTAAAAAAGAAAAAGTGTCAAATACATTTTCTTATATTTTAAGACATAGAAATCTGTGTTAAAATGAATACGATAGAAAGAGGTGGAAAATGATTAATGAAAGTATATTTAAGGCCTATGATATAAGAGGAAATTATCCAACAGAAATTAATGAAGAAACCGCTTATATTATTGGTCAAAGTTACGGAAGTTATTTACAAGAATTTTGTGATAAAAATAAATGTGTGATAGGAAGGGATAATCGTCTTTCTTCCCCAAGTATAAGTGAGGCTTTAAAAAATGGCCTTTTGGATTCCGGTATTAACGTTATTGACTATGGACTTATTACAACCCCAATGCACTATTTTACAAGATATAAAGAGAATACCTATGGGATTATGGTAACCGCCAGTCACAATCCTAAAGACGATAATGGCTTCAAATTTTCTTTTGATTCTCTTGCTAATGCCCGAGGTGATATGATTGAAGATTTCAAAAAATATACCCTCCAAAATAACTTTAAAAGTGGGCAAGGTATTTTAGAAAAAAGAGATATTTTAAATGATTATTTAGCTTATTTAAAAAATAACACTCATATGGGTAAAAGAAAATTAAAAGTGGTTATTGACCCAGGTAATGGGGTAACCGCGACAATCGTTAAAAAAGTTCATGAAATGTGGAAAAATTTAGAGGTCACTTACATTTGCGATGAAAGTGATGGAACATTTCCTAACCACCATCCCGACCCTGCTGTCGAAGAAAACATGCAAATGCTAAAAGATAAGGTGAAAGAAGTTGGGGCAGATATTGGCATTGCGTATGACGGGGATGGCGACCGTTTAGGTATTATTGATGAAAAACAAAACTTTATCATGGCCGACAAATATATGATTGTCGCGATAAGAGATATGATTTCGAAAGTAGAAAACAAAACTTTTTTATGCGATGTAAAATGTTCTAAAGCTTTAATTGATGAGATTGGCCTTTTAGGAGGCAAAGTCTTTATGAGTCGAACAGGCACAAGTTTCACAGAAGCCAACACTAAAGAACATCATATTCCTCTAGGTGGAGAATTATCCGGTCATATTTTCTTTAATGATCGTGGTCCTGAGGTTTGCAGTGCTATTTATGCCGGCCTACGTTTTTTAGAAATTTTATCTTTTACAGATAAGAGTTTCAGTGAATTATTAGAAAACATCCCTCTTTATTATTCGACACCAGAAATCAAAATTCCCGTGGCTAATGATAAGAAGTTTGAGGTAGTGAATAAAGTCACAGAATACGTGAAAAGTAAACGTTATGAATATTTAAACATTGATGGCGTACGGGTTAATTTTAAGGATGCTTGGGCCCTTATAAGAGCCAGTAATACAGGACCTAACTTAACGCTTCGTTTTGAAGCCACAACCGAAAAAGAAATGGAAAAAAGACAAAAAGAATTTACAAAAGTAATTGAAAAAATTATTTCGTAAATTCTTTTTTTATAATTCTTTTAAATAATGAAGCATAAAATTAGCCACATGAGCACATGATTCTTCTAAAAATTCCTCGTATGTTTTTTCATTATGGTTATTAGGAGTATCGGAAATACTTCTTATAATAAGAAAAGGAATATGCGATAAAAGTGCAATTTGGGCCACACTCGCCCCTTCCATCTCCGTACATAACGCATTAAATTTTTCATGAATTTTTAAAGACATTTTCGGATCCGTACAAAAGATATCTCCAGACGCAATAACGCCTTTAAAAACAGGAATATTATACTTTAAAGAAGTTGTCAAAGCCGTTTTTAGTAAATATTCGTCCGCCTCCATATAAACCCCAATATCAGGGATGTAACCTTTTTCATGATGAAAGGCGGTAATATCAAAGTCATGTTGTACCATTTTTTCACCAATCACTAAAGAACCAATCGAAAGGGCATTTGAAAGACCTCCGGCAACTCCAATATTAATAATGGCATCCACTTTCATATTATCAATAAGAATTTGGGTACATCTTGCGGCATTTACTTTACCCACCCCACACTTTGCTAAAATAAGTTTTATGTTGTTATAATGTCCTTCTAAAAAAGTCAAATCAAAAATATGATATATATTATCGATTTCAATATATTTTGCCAAGGCATCCATCTCTTCATCCATGGCAAAAATTAAACCTAATGTCTGCATAAAGCACCTCACTTGCTCATTTAATATAACATAAGGCCTTTTAAATAAAAAGTATTTATAAACGTTTTAAATAATTTATACGATGGGTATACCCATGCCTTATAGGCAACACTCAAATATAAATGTGGCAATTTGACAAAATAAAAACAACTTCGTAAACTGTTGTTAAATAAAAGAAAAATACAGTAAGAAGTTGTTAATATAACTATAGTACAAAATATGAAGATATTTATATACGTAAAAACTATTTTGAATACTGCCTAAATACTATAATCTATAATTATGGCAACAGTATTACAGAAGATACTAGAATACATTTAAGAAAAACAACTCACTTTTAAAAGACCACCCTATGAAACACTATCCACTAAAAACTCACTGGCTTTTAGCTTACTTTTACTTCAAATGGACTATTCGATGTTCCTATTCCTCCACTTATTTTTGCAGTCCCACTAATACTTATAACAGGACGAACACCAAGGCCGATAATCACGTAGCAGTAGCCGTAAGGGTAGCCTTCTCTGTCCAAGATGAACTCACGAGCCGACGTATCAGTGATATAGAAATAGCTCGGAGACAAAGTCA
Source organism: uncultured Bacilli bacterium (assembly GCA_934098555.1). Taxonomy (GTDB): domain Bacteria; phylum Bacillota_I; class Bacilli_A; order RF39; family UBA660; genus Ventrenecus. The sequence goes on along the minus strand of CAKOOQ010000020.1, from coordinate 172 downwards.
AATAAGTAGACGTACTATAAGTATAAGCAGATTTATTAATATAACCATCGGCATACCCTGAAAGCATTAATTCATCAACAGTAATTAAGCCAATCGGATAGGTTAAGGCTTTATTTCCTTTAGTATTTGTACTTAAGGTAAATAAATCGTTTATTTGAGCACATTTTAAAGT
>CAKOOQ010000019.1 GCA_934098555.1 uncultured Bacilli bacterium | reverse complement strand
CAATTTTAAGACACAATATGAGTAAGGTGGTATATTTACTCTATTTTTAAGGATTTCAAAAACTGTCCAGTTGTAAGCATAAAAAGGTTTGCTTAGCTTTTTTTATGTAAAAAATAAGCGGTCTTTAAAATATTTACATTAAAACAAAAAAGTGATAGGATACAGTTCAGCGGTGTTATATCATTACTTTATGCATGTAAAAACAGGTGGTAATATGAAATCTAAAAATAATTCATTTCGTAATGAAAATGCTCTTTTGGCTTTAGAAGAGTATATGAATAATTTAAATGAAACTAATAAAACATATAAAGAGTTTTTAAAAAGTTTGGCAAAACTAGATATTTTTTTAAAAAAACAAGCTTATACTTTAACCTTGGATAAAGCTTTAAAACTTCTTCAAACAAATGCTAACTTATCGTCCTTACTTATGTTAATCGCCGATAAGTATAAAACATATATTGAAAGTGATGCTTTTTCTGAGATATTTGAAAATGATACCCTTCAAGTAATGATGGAAGCCTATTGCCTTTTACATAATATAGAAGATTTTTCTCTAGAAGATAGTCTTTTTTTGGATGATGAAGATACCTATTCGCAAGATGGTTTAACAATGTATTTTAAAGAAATTAAAAAAAGGCCACTTCTTTCTTTTGACGAAGAACAAGAACTTGCCAAACGAATTAAAAATCATGATGAGGAAGCCAAACGAATTTTTATTGCAAGTAATTTAAGATTGGTTGTCAATATTGCCAAAAAATATGTTTCAGAAAGTCTTACACTGGCTGATTTAATACAAGAAGGTAATATGGGCCTAATGATGGCCTTGGAAAAATACGAATGTGAAAGGGGTTTAAAATTTTCTACTTATGCTTCTTATTGGATAAAAAAGTATATTTTGAGTGCTATCAAACAAAAGAGCCGGATGATTCGCCTGCCTTCTCATGTTTATGCAAAAGTGATTCGTTATCATAAAACGGTATCTTTGTTGGAAGATAGATTAAAACGAACACCATCTTTAGAAGAAATCGCTAAAGAGATGTCTATATCTTTAAATGAAGTTCGAGAGTTGGCTAGAATTCAAGCAGATACCTTAAGTATTAATATTTTTATTGGCGAAGACAAAAATACGGAGCTTGAAGAAATTGTGGTATCCCCCGAAGAATCCTTTGAAGAAAATGTAATTTGTAAAATTATGCAAAAGGATGTTCAAGTTCTTTTAGAAAGTGCATCTTTAACCGATAAAGAACTTAAGGTTTTACAGTTACGATATGGATTTATCGATGGTGAAGAACATACTTTTAAAGAAATAGGTGATTTTCTTCATTTATCTCACGAACGTGTTCGGCAAATTGAAGCTAAAGCCTTAAAAAAATTACGAACGGCAAAGAATATTAAAAAATATTCAGGTTATATGGCCAATGAAAAACAATCTTTAGAACATTTAGAGGTTTATAAAAAAAATTATTTAATGGCGGGTGGTTCCGCGAAGACATTTTTAAAAACACGAAAATCTTCATTAAAGCATCAAACCATTTATGAGTTTTTAGATTATCCAAAAGAAGAAATAGATACTTTATTAGAAACATTATCAGACAAAGAAAAACAAATTATTTTTTGCAAATATGGGCAAGATTTAAATCATCCAGTTTTTAAGAAAATGACAGAAAAAGAAAAAAATCAATTTTATAATTTAATGTCGAGTCTCAGAAAGAGATTATTAGCCCAAAAAGAACAGGTTTCTTTAGAAAATATAAGTCTTACTCTAAGCAAGAAAGAATCCTAATCTTATTTTTAAAAGTTGAAGTAAAAAAGTGGGGAAGAGATAGAATTTTTAACATTTTAAAAGATTATCAAAAATCTCAAAACTTTAACAAATAAGGAAAGTAATATTTCAGTATCTTTAGCTCTTTATTTAAAAGACACTTTAGAAAAAATACTTTTGATGTCTTCAGATGATTTAAATTTCAAAAAATTGTTATAAGGATTTTGTGCCATTTTTTGGTCGATTTACATTTAAAATTATACATGTTATACTATATAAAATAGGAAAGATAGAAAGAGGTAAAAATATGTTTTTTTCAAATGCGGATATTATTAATTATAACAATGAAAAGTATGTTGTCGTGGCCGTTCATAAAAGGAAAGATGATGGAAAAGTCTTTGCTCTTAGTTGTTTATTATCTTATGATAATGAGCCAACGGATAATTTTAGTGTTTTTTGGGGAAAGGTAGAGGAACCACATTTAGTTATGGATTCCGACCTAATTAATAAATTGATGCCAGAATTTCAAAAACAACTGAAAGACAATGTACAAGAGTTATTTTGATGGAGGATACTGATGAAAATAGATTACGAAGAAGTTAAAGATAGATTAATAGATTATTATAAAAAAGATGAGTTGGATTATTCGAAAATAAAAAAAGGTACTGCTACAGAGAGATTAAAAACATATGCCAAAATTTTCTTGGGAGAAGATATTGATATTTCTAAAGTCGATAGTACTAATTTATATGAATTTGTAAGAAAGGTTTTAAAAGATTTACATCCTGATTCTAATAATTTAAGCGATGAATTTAGAAATATTGCTGCTTTTATTACGTCTTCTTATACTGATATAAAAAAGAATATAGATGTCCATCCCATGTATGCTACTCATTTTGAGTATGTAAGTAAGCAAGAGTTGGAAAAGAAAGACGAACATGTGAATAAAACTCCAAAAAGCGATGATCCGAGTACTAAAAAGCAAGAAGAACCTTCTAACACCGAAGAAATTGTTAGTAACCGTCGCGTTGAAAATGAGGTGGAAACTGGTATTAGAAATATCAATCAGCCTTCTTTTGATAAATCAATGAATCATGAAAATGTGCATCAAAATTCGCGTTCCAAAGAAGAGCCTAAAGTAGATGTTTTAAGCGATTATCAAAATAGCGGTAAAGAAATTATAGTTTCGTATGCAGAAGTGAAACAAAGATTAAAACAAGCCTATAAAGAAAACAACCTGAGCATTTCAGATACGTCAGCTAAAGAAAGATATACAAAGTATTGTAAGATTATATTAGGAGTGGATGATATCTTAAATGTTGATAGTGCTAATTTTAGAGATGTTTGTGCAGAAATCGTTAAAGATTTTAGTGATGAAACCATAAATAGTTATAAAGAAAATATTTTTGTTGCGGAAAAAGAAGAACTTCAGAATATTCAATTTTTCTTAAATAATGCTTATAAAGAATTAAATGATCAATTTGAAATATTATCTAATAGTCCCTATCGAATAACTTATGTTGGTAGAAGTAGAGATAACGAAATAGAAGAAGCTTTAGAATATAATAAGAAACAAAATGGAAATAATTTAGAATTGTCTGATAACTTAGAAAAAGTCGATGTTTTGGATACTTTAAATCAAAAAAAGGAAAGATTGGGTTATCCAGCCTTAGAAAATCTTGATAAAAAAGAAGAAAAAATTTCAAATCCTCCTGTACTTGATGATTCAAAAAAAAGGCAGAATAAACAAGAAGAACCCCAAAAAGATATCCCAACCATAGCGGCCTTAGAAAATCCTAATAAAGATGAAGAAGCTAAAAAGGATGTAAAAGCTTATTTAAAAGCTGTAGGCAAACTTCTTCCATATGCCCTTGCGGGAGCTGGAGTTGGTCTTGCCACCGCAGCCATTCTTCCAACGATTACTTTTTCCGGATTAGGAACGATAAGAATAGCTTATCAAACGGCCAAACTGGCTAATAAAATCGTATCTAAGGGCTTTTTAAATGGTCGTCCGACTCCAGTCGATAATATTGTGATGAACGCTAAAGAAAAATTAAAAGAAAAATATGGTGATAAGAAAGTATATCAGGCTGTTGAAAAAATGAATAAATTATTAAAAAATCCAAAAGTACAATGGTTTTTGAATGGCGCAGCAGTAGGATATAAATTAGGTGAAGCTTTGAATTTACATGATAAATTAAGTGATTTAATGCATCCTGAAAAAACGACTGTTGATACCAATGTGATGACACCATCAGCAGCCAATGAAGTATCAAGCCAAGAAACAATATTAGACAAAACAAATCAAGGTCAAGGACATGAAATAAATCCTGAAAAAATAGTAGATACTGACTCTCTTCATATTGATGAGGCTATAGATAAAAATAATATTTCTTATGCGGATTTAAATACAGGCGACAATATTGATTTATCCAGCGTAGAACATGGTTTTGTGAATTCTTCTAATGCTATACATGAAGTGGACTCCGTCCATTTATTAACCCAACTTGCGAGTCGAGAAAATGGTACAAGCATAAAACTATTAAAGTTACCTGATGGTACGAACTTCACAGGTAATATAGGGGAACTATTGCAAAGTGGCATAGATCCAAATCAAGTGGCAGCGAGAATAGTGAATCAAAACGGTGATTATGCTTGGCTAAATTTACAAGATGTTCTGGATGTTTATAATAATAGTATGGGAATGTCTAGGTAGGTGAAAGAATGAAAGATTGTTTAATTGATTTAAAAAACGGGACAAGTTTTTATATATTAGAATCTGTAACGTATCATAATCAAAATTATGCCTTAGCACTTTTACTAAATGAAGCTAATCCAAATAATATGGATGTTGTTGTTTTGGAATATTACTTTGAAAATGCTCAAATTATGGTAAAAGAAATTGAAGATGATAGTGTAGCCCAAAAAGTAACGATTCTTTTACAGCAGAAACTCCAAAATGGAAACTCACTTTAAGGGATAGATGAAAGTGTTGCAAAATGCAACGCTTTTTTAGTGTTAGAATGAAAAGGAAGAAAATATAAGATTTAGCAAAAAATTAGCAGAGTGATATTGACAGTGCTAAAAAAAGTGCTATAATGTTATTAGCATTTGAAAAGAAATGCCCTAAAGGAAGTGGTAGAATGAGTGATAGACAATGTCGTCTTTTAAAAGAGATTGTAGAATCTTATATAAAAACGGCAAAGCCAGTTGGAAGTAAGTCTTTATGTAAAAAGCTTAAATGTTCATCGGCTACTATTCGTAATGAAATGGCTCATTTAGAAGAAATAGGTTTACTAGAAAAAAATCATATTTCATCAGGGCGTATTCCATCTGAGGATGGCTATAAGTATTATGTTGAAAATTTGATGAAACCCAAAGAACTTACGGAAGCAGATGCTCATAAGTTACAAGTTATTTTCAAAAATCACGAACTTGCTTTATCTGATACGATTGAAGCTTGTGTGGAAATCATTAGTGAAATGACAAGTTATACTAGTGTCGTTTTAGGAAAAAATAGTGATGAGAATGCTTTACAACAAGTAAATATTATTCCTCTTCAAAATGGTAAGATTGTTGCCCTTGTCTGTACAGATAAAGGAATTGTTCAAAATAAACAATTTCAATTAGCCAGTACAATTGATATTAATGAAGTGGTAAAAACATGTGAAATCATTAACAAGATGCTTGTTGGAACACCTATAAAAGAAGTATCCACACGTCTTGAGTATGAAATTAAACCTATCATTGCTGATAAGATAAGACAATATGAAACCATCTTTTCTATTTTCTCTCAAACATTTCATGATATCGCTTCCAAAAAAGAAGAAACCATTCATGTTCGTGGCAAAAACTATTTGCTTCAAGAACCTGAATATAATGATGTTGGCAAAATAAGAACTATTTTAGATAAGTTTGAAGATAAAGACTTTATTGAAAAAATAGATGCGACAAAAGACAAAGATGGTGTTAACATTTATATTGGTAAGGATAGTGAATTTGACCCCAATGTTACGGTTATTAAAACAACGTATAAAAAAGATGGGGAAGAAGGTACGATTGCTATTATTGGCCCTAAAAGAATGGAATATGACCGAGTGGTTGGGTTACTTTCTTTTATAAACAAGGAGCTAAATGAGGAGGATGACAATGAATAAAGAAGAAGAAAAAATAAAAGATAAAAAGGTGAAAGAAACTTCAAAGAAGAAAAAAAATGAAGAAAAACAAGAAGAATTAGTGAAGCTACAAGAAGCCTCTCATTTAAAAGATGAAAAAATCTTAAGATTATCTGCGGAAATGCAAAACATGCGTCGCCGCTTTGATGATGAAAAAGCACGTCTTTTAAAATATGACGGGGAAGAAGTTATTTTAAAGATGCTTCCTATCTTAGATAACTTTGAACATGCCATTAAGATGGATGATAATGATTTATCCGATGAAATTAGTAAATTCTTGAATGGTTTTAAAATGATTTATAGTTCAATGATAGATACTTTAAAAAATTTAGAAGTCAGTGAAATTGACGCTTTACATAATCCTTTTGACGAGGTAACGATGCATGCTGTTTTAGTAGATCAAGATGATGCTTTTGCAGATAACATTGTTCTAGATGTTTTACAAAAAGGATATAAATATAAAGATAAAGTACTGCGACCTGCTATGGTTAAAGTAAATCAAAAAGGAGAAAAATAATGAAAGAAATTTTTGATAATGATGTCGCCTTAGTAAATCAATTACTTACGGCGCAAGTTTTAGAATATCAATGTGGCCGTTATCAAATGTGGGCTCAAAAAGGATATTTTAAAGAAAATTACATTCATTTTATAGATGAATATAAAGAGAAAAAAGAAATGATTGAAGCCATGTTTGAAAAAAAATATGGTAAGATGATTTCTTTTGAAGAATTACAACATGCTTTTAAAGAATACCAAAAAAGTATGGAAGAAGAAAACCATCGTGGTTTAAATTAGAAAGTAGGGATATATATGAGTAAAATTATAGGTATCGATTTAGGTACAACAAATAGTTGTGTTTCTGTATTAGAGGGAGGAACGCCAGTTGTTATTCCAAATGATGAAGGAGGAAGAACAACGCCATCTGTCGTTGCTTTTAAAGGGGAAGAAGTTTTAGTTGGTGACCGTGCGAAACGTCAAGCGGTAACAAACCCTAAAAATACCATTGCTTCTATTAAAAGATTAATGGGAACCACTGAAAAAGTAAGTGCGGGTGGTAAAGAATGGACGCCACAAGAAATCTCAGCTAAAATTTTAAGCAAATTAAAAAAAGATGCGGAAAATTATTTAGGAGAAACGGTTAAAGAAGCCGTTATTACGGTTCCTGCTTACTTTGGTGATGCCCAAAGACAGGCTACTAAAGATGCTGGTAAAATTGCTGGCTTAGATGTGAAACGTATTGTAAATGAACCAACAGCTGCCGCTTTAGCTTATGGTTTAGATAAACAAGATAAATCACAAACTATTTTGGTTTATGACTTAGGTGGTGGAACATTCGATGTTTCTATTCTAGAACTTGGTGATGGTGTTTTTGAAGTTAAAGCAACGGCTGGTAATAATCATTTAGGCGGCGATGACTTTGATAAACGTGTTATGGATTATCTTGTTGATACTATGAAAAAAGAACAAGGTGTTGATTTAGAAAAAGATGCTATGGCAATGCAACGTATTAAAGATGCTGCTGAAAAGGCTAAAAAAGACTTGTCTGGTATGAGTGTTACCCAAATTAACCTACCATTTATTTCTCAAAATGCCGATGGACCAATTCATATGGATATGGAATTATCCAAAGCTAAATTTGAAGATTTAAACCGTGATTTATTTGATAGTACTCTAGAACCTGTTCATAAAGCTTTATCTGATGCTAACTTGACAAGTAAAGATATTGATGAAGTTATTTTAGTAGGTGGTTCAACACGTATTCCATACATCCAAGAATTAGTTAAAAAAGAACTTGGTCGTGAACCACATAAAGGTGTTAACCCAGACGAAGTCGTTGCTATGGGAGCCGCTATTCAAGGTGGTGTGTTAACCGGCGAAATGGATGATTTAGTTTTACTAGATGTTACGCCATTATCTCTTGGTCTTGAAACACTTGGTGGTGTTATGACGGTCTTGATTCCAAGAAATACAACCATTCCAACAAGTAAGAGTCAAGTATTTAGTACGGCTGCTGATAATCAACCTGCTGTTGACATTCACGTTTTACAAGGTGAAAGAAAAATGGCAAGTGACAATAAAACCCTTGGTAATTTCCAATTAGGTAATATTCCACCAGCTCCAAGAGGTGTTCCACAAATTGAAGTTAAATTTGATATTGATGCCAATGGTATCGTTCATGTAACAGCTAAAGACTTAGGAACGAATAAAGAGCAATCTATTACGATTACTTCTAGTACTAACTTAAGTGATGAAGAAATTGATAAAATGATGAAAGATGCTGAAGCTAATAAAGAAAAAGACGAAAAACGTAAACAAGAAGTAGATGCTAAAAATGACGCTGATGCTTTAATCTTCCAAACTGAAAAAGCTATCAAAGATTTAGGTGATAAAGTAGATAGCAAAGATAAAGAAGAAGCTGAAGGAAAAATTAAAGAATTAAAAGAAGCTATTGAAAAAAATGATGTCGAAGATATCAAAAAGAAAACCGAAAGTTTAAATGAAGTAGCGATGAAACTTGCTACTAAAGCATATGAAGAAGCTGCCAAAAATAATCAAGCAACTCAAACAGAAACACCAAATAATACTGAAAGCAAAAAAACAGATGACGGTGTTGAAGAAGCTTCTTACGAAGAAAAATAAGGTTTTAGAAAGTTCTAGAGGTTTCTAGGACTTTCTTTTCCCATTTTAGAAAGGATTTTTATGGAAGGGTTAAGAAAAAGAAGCGAAATACCAAAAGAAGATTGCTGGGACATTACCAAAATAATAAAAGATGATGAGGAATATCAGAGTCTTATAAGTCTAGTAAAAGAAGAAAATAAAAAAGTCGTGGCTTTAAAAGGACACATTTTGGATTCAGAAAAGACTTTAGAGGATTATTTAAGGGCAAATGAAAAAGAGGAAAGAGCTTATGTAAAATTACTTTTATATACACGGTTTTGGTATGATGAAGATACGCGTAACAATGAAGCTAAAAAAAGAATGTTAGAAGTCGAAAACTTGGGCAATCTTTTAAGTGAAAGTGAATCTTTTGTGACTTCTGAATTTATGGAAAAAGATTTAGATGATGCATTAAAACTTTTAAAAGATGAGACTTATGCCTTATATTTAAAAAGACTTTATAAAAACAAAAAACGAATTTTAAGTCAAAAAGAAGAAGAAATTATCACGTCTGCTTTAAATGCTTTTGGCACCCCTGATGAAGCCTTTACCTCTTTAGATATTTCAGATGCGCGTTTTGATAGTATCAAAATAGACGGTAAAAAAGTTTTTCTTTCTCATTATAATTATGGCGAGTTACTTGAAAATGAAAAGGATGATGTTAGAAAAAAAGCCTTTAAAACATATTATAAATATTATGATGAACATAAAAATACTTTTGCTTCTCTTTTAAAAGGAAATTATCAAGAACTCGAATTTTTAAGAAAAATCCGAAAATATGATTCTTCACTCGAAATGGCCTTAGATGCGATTGACGTTGATAAAAAAGTTTATGATAATTTGATTTATTATGTGCATGCTTATAATGAATTAAACGTAACGTATCAAAAACTAAAAGCAAAAAAACTTCATTTAAAAGAATATCATCTCTACGATACTTATGTTCCTATTGTAAAATCTCGTAATAAAAAATACACCAAAGAGGAAGCTATTGCTCTTACTAATGAGGCCTTAAAACCATTAGGTCAAGATTACTTAGAACATTTTAATGCTATGTTTTTACGTCACGATGTTGATTTTTATCCTAATGAAGGCAAGCATAACGGAGCTTATCAATGGGGAAGTTATGATACCGATTCTTATGTTCTTTTAAATTTCAATGGTACTTTTGATGCTGTGAGCACCTTGGCTCATGAACTAGGTCATGCGACTCATTCCATGTATTCTAAAGAAAACAATCCTTATCCTTATGCGAGTTATGAAATATTTTTGGCTGAGATTGCTTCGACAGTAAATGAAACTCTTCTTTCTTTTTACATGCTAGAGCACGCGAAAGATAAACAAGAAAAGATTTATTATTTATGTGAATTTTTAGATAAGGTAAAAGCTACCATTTATCGTCAAACAATGTTTGCTGAATTTGAACAAATCATGAGTGAAAAATGTCAAAATAAAGAATCATTAACTGAAGAAAATTTCAGTGAAACGTATTATGACTTAAATAAAAAATATTTTCAAGATGCGGTTATTGTTGATAAAGAGATTCGCTTTGAATGGATGCGAATTAGTCATTTTTATAGTCCTTTTTATGTTTATCAATATGCAACAGGACTTATTAGTGCGATAAGTATTGTCAGTGATATTTATAAATATAAAGATGATTTTGTGCCTAAATATCTAAACTTCTTAAAAAGTGGCTCTTCCAAAAATGTTTTAGATATTTTAAAAGAGGTTGATGTTGATTTAACAACAGAAGAACCTTATAAAAAAGCTTTTCAATTTATTGAAAATAAATTAGATGAATTAAAAATCTTATTAGAAAGTGGTGAATAAGAATGGAAAAAAAAGATTATTATGAAGTGTTAGGCGTTTCCAAAACGGCGACGGAAGCCGAAATTAAATCGGCTTTTCGTAAATTAGCCAAAAAATATCATCCTGATAACAAGCAAACCGGTGATGAAGCTAAATTTAAAGAGATAGGCGAAGCTTATTCTGTTTTATCAGATGAAAATAAGCGTCGTCAATACGATCAATTTGGCCATGCGGCCTTTGATGGTGCTGCTGGAGCCGGTTTTGACGCCAGTGATGTGGATTTAAACGATATTTTAAGACAAGTCTTCGGCGGAGGCTTTGGGGGTGGTGGTTTCTCTGATTTTTCGGACTTTTTTGGTGGCGGTGCAAGTGCTCGTTCCAGTCAAAGAGCACGTAAGGGAAGAGATACTTTAGTCCGCGTGGATTTAACTTTTGAAGAAGCTTGCTTCGGTGTTCAAAAAGATATTGAACTTACTCTAAATGACACGTGTGATGCGTGCCATGGCAAAGGTGGCTTTGATGAGCAAACCTGTTCTTATTGTCATGGTAATGGCTACGTTGTAACTGAACAAAGAAGTTTGTTTGGTATGGTTCAAAGTAGAAGTGCTTGTCCAAAATGTGAAGGAACGGGCAAAACATTTAAAACAACGTGTACGACTTGTCGAGGTACGGGACAAGTAAAACGCAAAAAAGAAATTGAAATCAAAATTCCTGAAGGTGTGGAAACTGGACATCAATTACGTATTACAGGCAAAGGGGAAGCCGGTCAAAATGGTGGGCCTAATGGAGATATTTATTTAGAAATTCATGTTGCAGAAAGTGACTTCTACGAAAGAGATGCTGAAAATTTAACAATTGAACTTCCTATTACGATTACAGAAGCTATTTTAGGCTGCAAAAAAGAAGTGCCAACCATTTATGGTAATGTTATCATGGAAATAAAAGCCGGTTGCCAAAGTGGTACGAAATATAAGTTAAAAGGAAAAGGTTTAAAAGTACCAGGTTCTTTGCGTAAAGGTGATGAATTTGTGATTGTTAAAGTTATTACCCCAACGAAAATAACACGTGAACAAAAGAAATTATTAGATGCTCTTGATGATACAGGACTTGATGATGAGGCCATCTTTAAAAATTTCAAAAGACATTTATAATATAATAAAAAGCTGTTGATTATCATTTGTCAGCAGTTTTTATTTATTCTCATCATAAAAAAAATCCAGACTAATCTGCATTTTTCCCATTTTTCAAACTTAACACGTCATCTTCTGTTAAACCTGTTATTTCCACAATATCTTGAATAGACATTTTCTTTTTGATAAGTTCTTTAGCAATTTCTATGTTACGCTCTTGTTTGCCTTTGCTATAGCCAATGTTTTCACCTTTGCTATATCCTTTGTCATAACAAGCATTCTCAAACATTTTGTCGCGGTCGTAATAAAGCATGGCATCGAAATCATCAAGGAGACTATTTTTTTCTTCGATTAATTTTTTCATTAATTTATCACCCTTATAAACTTTGTTTAATCTTTCTTTATCATCACAGATAAAGATGTATAACGCTTTCTCAAGCGATTTCTCACTGTTCATAAAAGTATTATAATCGATTTGGCGTAATTTTTCTAGATTGATATCAATGATTTCTACTAAATCACTTCGTTTCATATGATATTTCATATCTTGTAAGATACTACGATAGAGAAAGTCCCCTTGGCCTAAAGCATCATAACTGTTTAAGTTAATCTGATAAACTTTTTGAACGTTGTTATATTCTTGGGATGTCTTTACTTGTCTTAAAAGTAACTGACAAAGATACATCTCGTTTTTAACAAGACTATCGGCGGTATTATAGTAGTTAATTTCTAAGTTAACATAGAACTCATCTTCTTCTAAGACAATATCAGCTTCGGAATTAATCACATTGATATTAGCTCCAATATTAGGATGAATAAGTTTAACGTCTTTAGAGATATCCTCCTCTGGAATACCGATGGCTAAACTTACGACTTGTCTTAAATAAGACAAACCAGCTTCTCCTTCCGTAAATAGTCTTTTAGCTACCTTATCCTTAAGTAAAGGAAATTTGATTTTTGATTTTGTACCTGCATTCATGTATAGTTTCCTTTCAGTTGATGTTTTTTCGAAAAAACTGCCCTTATTCTACATATTAAAAATTTATTTGCAACCAATTCGACAAAACTTGTCAAAAAAACAATAAATATTACCAATTGTTATTAAAAATATGTTAAGATATTTGTATAAGTAGAAAAGAGTTTAAAAGTAACAAACCGGTTGCATACTATAGTGAAAAAGGAGATGTTCCATTTATGGAAAAAAAGAAAAGAAATATTTTGATTACAATTGTTTTATTAATAGGTATCATCGCTATTATAGGCGTATCATATGCCTTATGGGTCTTAAACTTAACCCAAGCAGGGCAAAATGATATTGTTTCCTCTTGTTTTAATATTACTTTCACAGATAAAGACAATATTAGCTTACAAAAGGCTTATCCAATCTTAGATGAAGAAGGAAAGAAACTCACCCCTTATGAATTTACAATCACCAACACATGCGATTCCTATGCATCCTTTAATGTTAACCTAGAAGTTTTAAATACCACAACGTTAACCAACAACGATGCGATTAAAGCTATGATATCCTCAAAAACAGGTGATACAGAAACAGAAATAACCACAAGCTTATTATCAAGTTATCAAACCACCACGAAAACGTTGGATAATGCTAAAACATCTTTTAATCTAACAACAGGCTACTTAAATGCTAAAGAATCTAAAACGTATACCTTAAGATTATGGTTAGATGAAAACGTAGGCATGAATACTGAAGGAGTACAAAATGCTAAGTTTAGTTCAAAGGTAGTTGTTACAACAAGTTATATGGAATCTGTTGAAGGTAAAGACGTCTTAAGCTATGTTAAGAAAAATGCTGATTCATCTTCAGACGATGTTTATACTGTTCCAGGTATTTCAAACGATAGTTGTACGTATACATTCGTGTACGATGGCACCGCCGATAACAATTTAAGGTATGTTGGAAAAAATCCATGTAACTATGTCAAAATAGATGATGAGTTATGGCGAATTGTTGGAGTCATGAATAACGTGGATGATGGTACAGGAAAAAAGGAAACAAGAGTAAAATTAATAAGAAATGAATCCATAGGAGAATATTCATGGGACACTTCAGAGCCATCAGTAAATGATGGTTCTGGTATCAATGAATGGAGTGAGGCCGATTTAATGAAACTTTTAAATCCAAGCTATGAAAGTGAAAGTGTTGGAGGTTCATTATATTACAATAGTGGTTCTGGAAACTGCTATTCTAGTAGAAATAATGGAACAAAAGCCTGTGATTTTACTACAACAGGCTTAAAAACAAATTTAAAAAAATTAGTAGGAAACACTTTATGGAATACAGGAACAAATGGTACAAATGATTATACATCAGCAAGTAATGGTTTAACAAGTCATTTTTATAGTTACGAAAGAAGTAGCAATACAGGAAAAATATGTACGTCAGGAAGTGGTTGTAATGATACGGTAACAAGAACAACGACGTGGAATGGAAAAATAGGTTTAATGTATCCCAGTGATTATGGCTATGCGACCAGTGGAGGAACTAGTATGAATAGAACCAGTTGTTTAGCCAAAGAGATGTATAACTGGGACGATGATTGTACAAATAATGATTGGCTTTATAATTCAATCAATCGTCAATGGACAATTTCTCCGCGCGCGTACTCTTTGTCTGCTCGCCGTGTGTTCGGTGTCAACGAGATGGGCAGTGTCGAGGACAACAGTACGAACACTAATAATGCGGTGCGCCCTTCGGTATATCTGATACCCTCTACGACGATTTTAAGCGGAGATGGAAGTGAAACAAATCCCTATACCATTGGATAAATAATATTATGAATTTAGAGTAAAGCAGATTTACTCTTTTTTTAATTTTTGTTACAATGTTAGATAGTTGGTGGTAGTGTGAAAAAAATCTTAGCGGTAATGGAAAATCCAAATATTGAAATTAAGGAATCTTTAAAAGAAATGATGAGTCCTAGTAAGGTGTTTTTACCCATTGATAGTAGTGCTTTAATGAAAATTACGAGTAAGACAGTGTCTAAGGGAGAACTTCTTTATATTAATCACGAAAAGAAAGTATATTGTCCGATAAGTGGTTATATTAAAAATATCGTGAAAAGAAAAAATTATTTAGGAGAAGAGACTTCCTATATGCAAATTCAAAACAACTATCAAGAACTGTCTAATTATAAAGGGGTGGATAGTACCACGACTATTATTTCTCCTAATTTAAAATCCCAAATTCTAAGCTATACGTACTTAGATCTATCAAAATTTAAAAATCAGGAAGTTTTATATGTTAGTGGTTTAGAAGAAGAACCTTTTTTAGAAAATAAAAATATTTTACATGAGGTCTGTGCAAGTGAAATTCTTTTAATGATGGATTTACTTTGTGATGCTTTAAATATTTCTTCTTCGGTATTAATTTTAAAAGAAACGGATAGTAAAAGTATTTTAAGTTTTGAAAAATATAAAACAACTTACCCTAATATAAAAGTGTTTTTTGTCCCTGATGAGTATCCTTTAAAAATGAATTTAAAAAAATATTTGCCTTTAAAAGAGAATACACCTCTCATTGAAACAAATAAAATTTATGATTTATATTATGAAATTGTTAAAGGCAGACAAAAAGATTTCTTGATTTTTACCTTGGCAGGTAATGCCTTAAAAAAATCTCTTGTTTTAAAAGTTAAAATCGGAACGTATTTGAAAGAAATTATGGATACTTTAAATCTTGTGAAAGAAAAAGAATACAATGTTTATATAAATAGCTTGATGAGAGGAGTCAAGGCTTCTTTAGAAGATATTTATTTAACGGAAGATATCCTCGGTGTTTTTGTAATGAAAAAAGAAGATATGAAAGAACAAATATGCCAAAATTGTGGAAAATGTAATGAGGTATGTCCTTTAAAAAATAATATTTATGAATGTGTTAAAACAAGCGGCCGAAAAAAGTTAAAGACATGCCTAAGTTGTGGTCTTTGTTCTTTTGTTTGTCCTAGTCATATTAATATGACAAATTATATAAAAGGAAAGGAGTTGGAACATGAAAACACTTCTTCATTACAAAAATAAAACCTTTTTTTATCAAAGTGGTCTTTTTCTTTTCTTTGTTTTATATGCTCTTTTTGGCTGGTATAAGAATGGTCTTCAATATGTTTTTCTTTCCAAAATGAGTTTTTCTCACACGTTATCCCTTATCGTTTTACCGCTATGCCTTACAGGAATCCAAATTGTGAATCTTTTATTTTTGAAAAAAGAGACGCTTTTAAAAAAGATGAATTTAGGTTTCTTCTTTCTTCTTGTTATGCCTGTAAAACTTAATATCTTTTTAAAATTATCTTTTCTTTTCGTCTTTTTAGGACTTGACTATATCGTCAACCGTAAAAGTAAAAAAGTAGAGTCGCAATCTTTCTTTAAAACTTTTTTAATTATTTTTTGTTTATTTAAAGGTTTTGGTCTTGAAAACGAAATCGAAAGTTTAGGCCGGCCATTATATGGGCTTACCGATTATCTTTTCGGCTTTTCTATAGGTTCTTTTGGAACCACATCCTTTTTCCTTACCTTCCTTCTTTATTTATTTTTAACAACCGATTTTTATTATAAAAAAGATATTCCTCTTATGCTTGGTGGCTTTTACCTTCTTTTAACTTTTCTTTATTTAACCTTCTTTCATTTACCTCTTGATATGGCCTTACTTTTAAATAGTTCTTTTCTTTTTGGCAGTACGCTTCTTGTCTTGGAAAACGAATGGACACCGGTTTTAAAACAAGAAAAAATCATCTTTTGTTTTCTTGTTAGCCTAGGTACACTTCTTTTAACTATTTATAAAATAAATGAGGGTATTTATATAAGTTTTTGGGTTTTCAGTCTCTTATATAGGGGGTATGAAAAAATTCGTTATAAAAGTTAAAAAAGTGTCAAATTTATGTAAAGAAAGTGAAAAAATATCACTTTTTTTCTTTTTTTTGCCAGAAAAAAAAGGAAATTGGCCTTTAACTTTTAATATATATTATTAGGGGAGGAGTTATATGGCAAGAATACCGCAGGAAACAATTGATGAAATTAGAAATAAAGCGGATATCGTTGATATTGTTAAAGAGTATATTCCTCTTATCCAAAAAGGCAAAAATTATTTTGGCGTTTGTCCTTTTCATCAAGATCACTCACCAAGTATGAGTGTTTCGAGAGAAAGACAACTTTTTAAATGCTTTTCCTGTGGGGCTGGGGGAAACGTTTTTAAATTTGTTGGCGATTATGAAAATATAAGTTATTTAGAAGCTGTTCAAAAAGTTGGCGCTAAAGTAGGTATTCATTTGGAAGTCAATGAAAAAAGCCCTTTTGAAGAAAAATATGGTTCTTTGTATGAAATTATGAATTTAAGTGACTTGTTTTTTGAAAATAACTTACAGACGACTAAAGGAGCTTTAGCTAAAGAGTATTTGCAAAAAAGAGGTTTAAATGATGACGCGATTAAAGAATTTAATTTAGGTTTATCGTTCGCGGATGACGGCCTTACTAAATTTTTAGAAAAAAAGAATGTTTCGTTAGAAGACGCTTTAAAATTAGGCCTTGTCAATCAAAAAAATCTAGAATATTTTGACCTTTTTCGTAATCGTATTTTATTTCCTATTCATGATGCTTCTGGACATGTTGTTGGCTTTACGGGCCGCATCTATGAAATAAATAATGGACCTAAGTACTTAAATAGTAAAGAAACACCTTTATTTCGTAAGGGGCACATTCTTTTTAACTATCACCGAGCAAAACCATCTATTCAACTAAATAAAGAAGTTATCTTAGTAGAAGGTAATATGGATGCCATTCGGATGTATATTAACGGGTTTAAAAATACAGTGGCTTTAATGGGAACCAGCCTTACCGATACACAAGTTAAAATGATAAAAAATATGCGTGCCAAAGTCATTTTGATGTTAGATAATGACGAAGCCGGTCTTACCGCAACCTATAGTGTGGGGGAAGAATTACTAAAAAATGATATTTCTGTTTTCGTAATTCGTTTAAGTGGCAAAAAAGATCCTGATGAATATATTTTGGAATATGGTCCAGAGGCTATGCAAGATAATATTCGGCATCCTTTATCTTTTTTAGAATTTAAATTAAATTATCTAAAGAAAGACCGTAATTTAGAGGATACCGAAGAACTTCTTTCATATATTAAAGAAGTTTTGCATTCACTTTCTAATGAAGATAAACTAACGACGGATATTATTTTACAAAGACTTGCTAGTGAGTATCATCTACCTTTAGAAACGCTTCAAAATGAGTTACCTAAAAATAAAGAAGTGATTTTAACTCCAATACCTACCAAAGAAGTCCCAAAAAATAATCAATATAAGACATGTATTAAAAATATTTTATATTACATGATGAATGATGCCAAGTATATTGAGATTTATGAAAATGAACTTGGGTATTTTGAAGAGAGTCTTTATCGGGCGATTGCAAGTGAAATATTAGGTTATCACATGAATAAAAAGACAATGCTTTTGGCAGATTTTTTATCGTATGTGGAAAATTCTACTTTAAAAGATGAAATTTATGATATTATAAGGGGTATAAAAGACGAGGAATTGACCGAAACTAAATTAAGAGATTATATTTATGGTGTCAAAAAACAAACTTTAGAAAATCAAATAAGAACTTTAAAAAAGGAGCAACGGGAAACCATAGATATTTATCAAAAAGAGGTTTTGGGTAAAAAAATTATTGCTTTAAAAAAAGAACAAGATGAATTAAAAAAAGAAAGAAGTGTTAATAATGACTAAATTTGAAATGAAAAAAAATGAATTATTAGAAAAAGGCAAACAAGAAGGTTATCTCCTTGTGAGTGAAGTGGTTGAAATAGCAAAAGAATGTAAAGCAACAAAAGATGAAGTTATGGCTTTTCAAAAAGAAATCGGAGAAAATAAAATTGAATTATTAGAAAAGGCTCCTACTAAAAAGAAGAATGTCTCAACTAAAGTTCACGAAATAAAATCCTTTGATGATCGTAAGCAAGAGCTTATTAAAAAAGGAAAAGAAAAGGGTCGTGTTACCTATGAAGAACTTGCCTCTGCCTTAAAAGGTCTTGATGTGGATAATGATTCTTTAGATGATTTATATAATGCTTTAATTGAAAATGATATTGCTATTGTTGGTGAAGAAGATGAATCAAGTTCAAATGGGGCTATGAAATTGGAAGAAGAACCTATTATTTTAGATGATGCTGAAATCACCAAAGATATTAACATTAATGATCCGGTTCGCATGTATTTGAAAGAAATTGGTCGTATTTCTTTATTAACACCTGAAGAAGAATTGGAACTTTCTAAAAGAGTGGCTAATGGGGAAGAAGAGGCTAAAAATAAATTAGCCGAATCAAACCTACGTCTTGTTGTTTCTATTGCTAAACGTTATGTGGGTCGAGGCCTTCTTTTCTTAGATTTAATTCAAGAAGGCAATATTGGTCTTATGAAAGCCGTTGATAAATTTGATTATGATAAAGGTTACAAATTTTCAACGTATGCAACTTGGTGGATTCGTCAAGCTATCACGAGAGCCTTAGCCGATCAAGCAAGAACCATTCGTGTTCCAGTTCATATGGTTGAAACGATTAATAAGATGGCCCGTATTCAAAGACAATTAACCCTTGAACTTAATAGGGAACCATCTGAAGAGGAACTTGCTAAAAAAATGGGTATTTCTGTCGAGAAAGTACGTGATGTTATAAAGATTAGCCAAGACCCTGTATCTTTAGAAACACCAATCGGGGAAGAAGATGATTCTCATTTAGGCGATTTTGTTAAGGATATTAATACAATGACGCCAGAAGAATATGCAACAAATGAAATTTTAAAAGAAGAAATTAAAGCCGTGCTAGAAACTTTACAAGAAAGAGAGCAAGAAGTATTAGAACTTCGTTTTGGTCTTATTGATGGTACCAGTCATACTCTTGAAGAAGTTGGAAAAAAATTCAATGTTACAAGAGAAAGAATCCGTCAAATTGAGGCCAAAGCTTTACGTAAATTAAGACATCCTTCTCGTGCTAAAAAATTGAAAGATTTTATGACGGACTAATGAAACAAAAAAGATTAGAAGCAATTTGTTCTTTTCTTTCTATAGAAGATAAAGTGATTGATATTGGCTGTGATCACGCTTACGTGCCTATTTATATGGCCAAGAAAGGAACCCGAAAACTTTTAGCCACAGATATTCACCTGAATGCTTTAAATGTGGCTAAGGAAAATATAGTGAAAAATCATTTGGAAGAAGTAATTCAAACATCGTTAAGTGATGGCTTAGATGAAGTAGATACAACGGGATATGATACTATCGTTATTGCTGGTATGGGGGCTAATACCATTTTAAATATTTTAGATAATAAACCTAAATTGGTCCCTATTAAAAAGATAATTTTGCAAGCTAATAATGATTTGGAACATTTAAGATTTATGATGATGAAACAACATTTCTATTTGGAAAAAGAATGTATTTTAAAGGATAAAAATCACTATTATACGGTGATGTGTTATAAAAAGGGAGAACAAACTTTAAGTGAAGAAGAACTTTTCTTGGGTCTTTATGATAAGCATTATAAAGAATATTATCTTTTTTTGAAAAAGAAATACATGGACATTTTAAAGAAAAGTAAAAATGAGGATATTAAGCGAAAATTGAAATATGTTTTAAATTACTTATACAAAGAAAACGGGACGATTTGTTGACGAAACAGATGGCTCCGTTTTTTTGCTATTTAAATCATTTTTAAGTTGAGGTGCCTTATAATTTTCTTCTTTATTTTCTTTTTTCACCAATTCTTTAGCTACCCTAAAAGCATTTTGGGCATTTTGAATCATCGGTTTAGCTTCTTTATATAACGGTAAGAGTTGATTTACGACATTTAAAGTTTTACTCATTCCTCCGATAACCTTTGTAAGACTAAGACCTCTATTAATAGGATTAGGAAACATATTTATCATCCTCTCTGTTATAAATATATGTTAAAAAGCAAGAAAATTGAAAAAACATCTCTTTTTTGGGCAAAAAAAGAGCCTTTTTTAAAAAAGGCTATCTTAAAATTGATGAAATAAACCGATGGCTTTCCCTAAGATGGTAACATGTTTAAAAATAAATGGTTTCATTGTATCATTTTCGGGTTGTAAACGAATGTAATCTTCCTCCTTATAAAAAGTTTTTAAGGTGACTTCGAAATCATCGGTCATTGCCACAACGATATCACCGTTATTCGCAACATTTTGTTTTTCTATAATAACAATATCGCCATCTTGGATGCCCTTATTTATCATAGATTCTCCACTAACTTTTAAAGTGAAAACGGTTTTATTTAAGGGAACCAGACAGGCGGGAAGTTCAAAAAACTCATGGGGATTTTCAATGGCTTCAATGGGATTACCGGCGGTTACTTTACCAAGTAAGGGAACTTTTATAATTCCTTCTTGTTCTTCTAAATATTCATTATCAACGAGTAATTCAATTGTTCGAAACTTATTACTTGAGTTACGAATAACACCGGCCTTTTTTAAATTATTAATATGAGATTGAACTGTCGCGGGACTGGATAAACCTAGAATTTCACATATTTCTCTTACGGCGGGGGGAAATCCATGCTCTGCCTGATATTTTTTTATGCAATCTAAAACTTTTTCTTGTTTTGTTGTTAATTTTACACTTTCTTCCATATCTACACCTCGCTTATAATCCTACCATACATTTGATTGCCTGTCTATGGGTATAATTCTTAAAAAACGTGCCATAATAAGGCTAGGAGGAATCATATGAACAAAGATGAATATCAAAAATTAGTAGATGAATTAAAGCCCAAAGAGCCCAAAAAAAAGCGAGCCCTGATTTCTTTTTTGGTGGGTGGCAGTTTAGGACTTGTTAGTCAAATTTTTATTACCGTTTTAGAAAATTGTTTTGGTATTGTTGAAAAAGAAGCTTTTGCATGGCTTTGTATTACTATGATATTTCTTTCAAGTTTTTTAACTTCTCTAGGTTTTTTTGACACTTGGGTAAGTAAATGTCAGGCGGGTCTTTTTCTTCCTACGACAGGCTTTGCTCATTCTGTTACTTCAGCGGGTCTCGATTACCGCCGAGATGGACTTATTTCAGGCCTAGGTTCTAACTTTTTTCGTCTTGCTGGTAGTGTTTTACTTTATGGTATAGTAAGTGCTTTTTTCTTAGGAATTTTAGGGGTGATTATTTATGGCTAGTAAAAAAATAAACAATGTTTATATTAAAGATGCTTTTTGCGTGGCCGGACCTATTGAAAAAGAGGGGAGTGTTAAAGACTATGATATTACATTAGATGATTTTTATTTTAAAATGCCAACCTTTGAACAAGCCGAGATAAAAATGCAAAAAGTGGCTATTGATAACTTACTGCAAAAAAATCATTTAACGCCCAAGCAAATATCTTTGCTTGTTTCTGGAGATTTATCAAATCAAATTGGGGCTTCCAGTTATGCTGCCCGTTATTACGACATTCCCTATCTTGGGGTATATTCGGCTTGTGCCTCTTTTGTAGAAAGTTTATTTATGGCATCTGAGTTTATCGAAAGTAAAAGCAAAGCCTTAGGCATCTGTGTTACTTCTTCTCATAACTTGGCTGCTGAAAAGCAATTTCGTTACCCGATAGAGTATGGAGCTCCACGGTCTCTTACACAAACCTTTACGGCTACGGGAAGTGTGAGTGTTCTACTTACTAAAGAACCGTCTAAGATAAAACTTGAAAGTTACACCATAGGTAAGGTAATTGATATGGGGCAAAAGGATACCAGTCATATGGGTGCAATTATGGCTCCGGCCGCAGCCTCGGTCTTAGAAAATCATTTAAAAGAAATGAAAAGAACAATTGATTATTATGATCTTATCTTAACAGGAGACTTAGGCTGTGCAGGTTCAAAAATTTTAAAAGAATACTTAAAACAAGTATACCAAATAAAGTTAACAAAACATTTGGATGCTGGTTGTGAACTTTATTTAAAAAATCAAGAAGAAACAAATGCTGGAGCGAGTGGACCGGTTGCTTTGCCTTTATATTTATTTGGTAAAATTTTAAAGGCAAACAAGTATCACCGAATTTTAATTATTGGAACGGGTTCTTTACATAATCCTTTTCTCGTTAATCAAAAAATATCGGTTCCTGCCATTGCCCATGCCCTTAGTTTGGAGGTAATGAAATGATTTATTTAAATGCCTTTTTGGTGACGGGTCTTTTTTGTTTAATAGCCCAGCTTATTTTAGATAATACGAAATTTACACCAGGACATATTACGTCTTTGTTTACCGTCTTCGGGGCCATTTTAGCTTTCTTTGGCATTTATGACAAATTAATAAGTTTTGGGGGTGCCGGTGCGACCATTTTGATTTCTAATTTTGGTAATATGCTTTATCAAAGTGTTATGGAAGGTTATCATGAAATGGGGGTATTAGGCTTATTTAGTGGTCTGCTTGTTAAAAGTTCTACGGCGATTTCTAGTGCTGTCATTTTTGCTTTTGTCCTATCTTTTCTTTTCAAACCCAAAAATTAGACGATGAAAAAATCGTCTTTTTTCATACTCTTTGGTAAATAAATATCTTTTTTCCTTGGTTCCCATTTAAAGGGAGACATGCTATAATACATCTAGAAGGTGATAACGTGCCAGTGTTTTTAATAAAAAGTGATTCCAAAATATTGATGGACAAAAAAGTAGGAGAGTTAAAGAAAAACATCTTAGAAACATCAACTCTTTCATATCCCTTAAATTCTATCGATGATATTTTAGAAGAAGCTTCTTTTGTTTCGATGTTTGCTTCAGAAAAAGTTGTTTTAGTTAAAAATGCTACTTTTTTTGGTAAAGATAAATTAAGTGATAAAGATGTGAGCAAATTAACACAGTATTTTTTAAATCCTAATGAATTAACGACGCTTATTTTTACAACATATGATGAGGTCGACACCAGAAAAAATTTAACCAAAAGTTTAGTTTCTAAAAATGCTTATTTAGAGATAAAAGCTCCAAAAGGCTATGAACTAAAAAATGCTCTTAAAAATAGGATGAAAGATTATGAAATAAAAGATGATGCTTTAAAATATCTTATAGATGCCTGTCTAAGTAATTATGATATCATTATGAATGAAATTTCTAAATTAGAATTATATTACAGTAAAAAAGCACGTATTTCTCTTGAAGAGTTAAAAGCAATAGTACCTCCTAATGTATCGGACAATGTTTTTAAGTTTGTTGATGCTGTTGTTGGTAAAGATAGTTTTACTTCTATAAATCTTTATGAAAACTTTTTAACGCTTAAAACAGACCCTTTACAACTTTTAAATCTTTTGGTAAGAGAGTATCGATTTTTATATACTTATAAATTATTAGAAGAAAAAAGGTATATGGAAAAAGATATGGCTTTGGAATTGGGCTTACAGGATTGGCAAATGAATAAAATTCGCAAGGAAGCTAGTCTTTATCATAAGGATGACTTAAAAAACATTTTAGTTGATTTAGCTAAACTAGATTTGAATATTAAAAGTGGTAGAGAGGACAAAGTCGTGGCCATGTATGCCTTTTTAACTGAAATTTTGGATAGTTAACTTTAAATGGCAAAAGATGAATGGGACTTTGTCAAATTTTTAGACCACTTTTTGGGAGGGTGTCAGAACTAGAAATGGATTTTTCAAAATTATCAGGAGATAATACCCTATAGAGGAATGAACTCGAATAGGATTATAAAACCCTTGTATGTAATCGTAAATTGCCTTAAAAGCACATTCATAAGTATAAAGTTTCACTTGATATAGTTTTTCTTTTTTTAAAGAAGCATGGAAAGATTATTGAGCAGCATTTTGATTACAAGAATGATTAAGTTCTGTATAACTAAACACAAAATTGTGATTGACAAGATATTCTTTGTATGTCTTTGAACGCATTTGAGAGCCTTTGTCATAATGAATAATAAGTCCACGATTAGGATTTCTTTTTTCAATAGCATCATCCAAAATATTTAAAATTTTATCTGTTTTTTAATCAGAAAATAAACCCCATGCAACAACTTTTTTGGGAAAGTAGTCAATGAAAGAAATCAGATAGAAATTGCCTTCGTTGATAGTTTGAATCTAAGTAATATCAGTAGTCCAAACTTGATTGATCCTGTTAATTTCTAAATCTTTAATTAAATTAACAATTAAGGCTTTTTCTTTGTCTGTTAAATTACTTTTTTTATGAGGAAATTTCTTAGAAACAATACTTCTAATGCTCAATCTATGCATGATTTTGGAAACATTAGAAGTGGAACAAGGAATGCCTTTGGTCTTTAAAACAGCAGCTATTTTGGGTGCACCATAAACTCCATTTGAATCAGCATAAACAGAAACCATTTGCCGACAAAAAGTAGCTAACTTATTTAAATTATTTTTTCCTTTATATTTCCAATACAAATAAGAAGATTTATTAATATTTAAAGCATTACAGACTTCATTAAGCTTATAATTATATTTTGAAACTAATAGTTTAGCACTTTCAAACCTTTTTATTCCTTTTTTGATAATAAAGTAATCATTTTTTTAGTATTTCATTATCTTTTTCTAATCTAGAAATTTGTTTTTTTAAATCATCGATAATTTGCCTTTGAGTTTTATAATCGGAATCAAAACATCTATTATTTTTGTTGTAAGCAGTAATCCATTTTTCAACACTCTTGAGAGGAATCTCAAATTGTTCAGCAGTTTCAATAGTAGAATGTTTTTCATTACAAATTAAACTAACAATCATAGATTTAAAATTATTAGCATATTTTTTAGCCATAAAATCATTCCTTTCTAAAATTATTTATATTATATACCCTCTGTCAAAGTGGTATAAAGATATTATAAACTCCCCCAAGTCTCTTGACAGTCGGGGGGGGGGTATCTGTTATAATCATCACAGGAAACTATGGTGAAGATAATGGAATTAAAAAAGTATAAAGAAAATAATTATAAAAGAAAATCTTATGTCATATTAGTCATAGTATTTCTTTTACTTTCCATAAGCAGTTATTTATTTTATAAATCCTATGCTTTATACGAAGAAAAGAAAGATTTTGATGTCATAAATGGAACTGTTGAAAATCCAGGAGACATCTATTTTGCTTATTATATAGATGGCGTTATATCAAGAAATATGCCTCTTCAAAATACAGGTTATACATTAGACGTTGA
>CAKOOQ010000018.1 GCA_934098555.1 uncultured Bacilli bacterium | reverse complement strand
TGTTTCACGTGAAACATATATGAGAAAAATAAATAAACTAATGTTTCACGTGAAACATATATGAGAAAAATAAAAAACCAATGTTTCACGTAAAACATATAAGAAAAAAATAAAAAAACAATGTTTCACGTGAAACATATAAGAAAAAAATAAAAAACCAATGTTTCACGTGAAACATATATGAAAAAAATAAAAAAAACAATGTTTCACGTGAAACATATATGAGAAAAATAAAAAACCAATGTTTCACGTGAAACATATATGAGAAAAATAAAAAAACCAATGTTTCACGTGAAACATATATGAAAAAAATAAAAAAAACAATGTTTCACGTGAAACATATATGAAAAAAATAAAAAAAACAATGTTTCACGTGAAACATATATGAGAAAAATAAAAAAAGCAATGTTTCACGTGAAACATATATGAAAAAAATAAATAAACAATGTTTCACGTGAAACATTATAAAGTGAATAAGTGTAAAAATAAGCACTTGCAAATATGTTATAGATTTGATATCATTTATTTGTGCAACAAATATAGTGTAACTTGGTCAGGATTGGAAGATAGCAGCCACATCATTTCCTATTTGTGTGCACTTTTTTTATGGGGTGAAATAATGAATTATATAGAAATGTGTATGAAAGAAGCTAAAAAGAGCTTATTAACGGAAGATGTTCCTATTGGGGCACTTATTGTTTTAAATGATGAAGTTATAGCAGTTGGACATAATACGAGGGAAGCTAGTCATTCGGTATTAGGACATGCTGAGATAAATGCTATAGAAAAGGCTACTAGTAAGTTAGAGAGATGGAACTTAAGTGATTGTGAAATGTATGTTACTTTAGAACCGTGCAGCATGTGCAAGGAGGTTATTAAGCAAACACGCATCAAAAAAGTTTACTATTTGCTATCAAAGCCTTTAGAAAAAAAGGAATATAATAAGACAGAAATAAAGAAGTTAGAAAATAATCAATGCGAACAAATGTACGCAATTATGCTATCTGATTTTTTCAAAAAAAGAAGGTGATATGTGGTATAATTAACATGTTCGAGGAGGCATCCACATGAATTATAAAGTGTTATACCGTAAGTACAGGCCTGACAAATTTGAAAACATAATTGGTCAGGATTATTCTATTCAAATGTTAAAAAACTCAATTATTCACAATAAGATATCTCATGCTTATTTGTTTACAGGGCCACGTGGAACAGGTAAAACTTCTACGGCCAAAGTATTTGCTAAGACAATTAATTGTTTAAATCCTATAAATGGTGAGGCCTGTGGTAAGTGTGAAGCATGTCTTTCTTTCGCGACAAGTCCTGATATTATCGAGATTGATGCTGCTTCAAATAATGGTGTTGATGATATTAGGGAGCTAATTAATAACGTTAAAATAGCTCCATCAGAAGGAAAATATAAAATATATATCATTGATGAAGTTCACATGATGACGACGAGTGCCTTTAATGCTTTGTTATTAACATTAGAAGAACCACCTAGTCATGCAGTTTTTATTATGGCAACAACCAATGTAGAAAATGTTCCAATAACTATTTTATCTCGTTGTCAACGTTTTAACTTTCAAAAGATATCACTTGATAATTTAAAGAAACAAATTCGTAAAATTTGTGATTTAGAAAATATTAAGATAACAGAAGATGCCGTTGAGGAAATTGCTTATTTATCGGAAGGCGGTTTACGTGATGCTTTAAGTCTTTTAGATCAACTTTCGAGTAATGAAGAAGAAATAACATCCGAAAAGATATTAGAAAACTATGGTTCCATATCGGCTAAATTTGTTAAAGACTTACTAAAAAATTTAGCGGACAAGAATGTTCAATATGTTGTTAATAGTCTTAAGGAACTAGAAAATTCTTCCAGTGATTATAAAATTTTTATTAAAAAAATTGTCCAAGAGCTAACCCACATTGCAGTTCTTATTAAAATAGGTAGTTATCAAGGTGCTTTTCATTTTAAACAAATTAAAACCCTTATTTTCGATTTAAATGAGATTTTAAATAAGATAAATATCAATGTTAATCCTTATCAACTTATTGAAATTGTTTTATTAAATGCGATTCCTGAAGAAAATTTAAATATCGTAACCGTTATATCAGAAGAAGAACCAAAAAATGAGGAAAAGGTTAAAAATCTAGAAGAATCTATTTCTGTTCCTTCTACAAATGAATCTGAAAATAACAATATGAAGTATATAATGGAACTCAAAAAAATTCGTGTTAATAACTGCTTTGCTGGGGCTAAAAAAGACTTATTAATAAAGAATCAACAAATATGGCAAGAAACTATTCAAAATCATAATGTGGATAAACGTTTTTTAGCATTAATTTTAGATTCGCAACTTACAGCATCTTCTAATACCAATGCTATTGTTGTGACAAAGTTAGCTAGTACGGCTAATTTAATAAATAATCAGATAGATGAACTTGAAGAATCTTTAAAATTATCTTTTCATATTATTGCTTTAAGTTTAGAAGAATGGAATAAGGAAAAAGCAAACTATATTCAAAATTTGAAAAATAAACAAGAATATTATTATATTGATGAAGCTAGCATCGAAGCTTTAAAACCTGTCGAAAAAGGTAATGATATCGAAGAAATAACCACAAACGTTTTTAATAGTGATAAAATAGAGATTGTATAATTAAGAAAGAAGGAAAATGAATATGAATATGCAAAGTATTATGCAACAAGCGCAAAGAATGCAAAGAGACATTCAAAAAAAGAAGGAAGAAATTAATCAAAAATTATTTCCCGGGAAATATGAATTCGTTGAAGTTGTTCTAAATGGTAAGAAAGAACTTACTAAAATAACAATAAATAAGGATAGTTTAGATAAAGAAGATATTGAAATGCTTGAAGATTTTATTGTTTTAGCTCAAAAAAATGCTGTGGCTGATATTGAGAAAGAATTTCAAAGTAAAATGGGCCAATATGCTGGTATGCTTGATGGATTAATGTAGTATGAATTCAGTTTATCCGGATAGTTTAGAAGAAATCATTAATTTTTTTAAAAAATTTCCTGGTATTGGAGAAAAAAGTGCAGAAAGAATGGCTTTATCTGTTCTAGATATTTCATTAGAAGAAATAGAAATGGCGAGTCATGCTTTGCTAGAAGCTAAGAATAAACTTCATCCTTGCTCAGTATGTGGAAATCTTACTGATAGAGATATTTGCCCCATATGTTCGGATGAAACCAGAAAAAAAGAACTCATTTGTGTTGTTGAGGATTATAAAAGTATATATGCTTTTGAAAAGGCCGGTAATTTTAAGGGGGTCTATCATGTTTTAAATGGTTTAATATCGCCTATTGACGATATTGGTGTTGATGATATCAACTTGACACCTCTTTTAAAAAGAGTAAAGGAAATGAATCATCCAGAGTTAATTTTAGCTTTAAAAGGAACTATTGAAGGAGAAACAACAACTTTATATATAAATAAGCTTTTTGAAGGACAAGAAGTTAAAATATCAAGATTATCTTATGGTTTACCAAGTGGTGCCGAGATTGATTATTTAGATATGTTTACCTTAGATAAGGCTTTAAATGATAGAAAGATAATTTCAGAATAAAATCTGGAATTTTTTCATATCTTTTACAAAGGAACTGAAAGCATGAAAAAACTAAAAAATTTTGTCAAAAAAGTAGTTTTTGCCTTTTTATTGTTATATGGACTTAATTATTTTATTACCTCCTTACATATTTATATTCCGATTAATATAATTACTGTTGGGATAGTAACTTTGCTAGGTATACCAGGGCTTTCTTCTTTAATTATTTTGTTTTTTATTGTAAAATAATTAAAGGTGATGCCTATGGAAACATCCGGCTTAAATACGTTGTATCATGAATACATGAGTAATCGTCTTTCTCATGCTTTTTTGCTTGAAACAAATAATCAAGATGAGTGTTTAAATGACCTTTTAAGCTTTTTAAGTAAAATTAACGAAACGGATAATGACGAAGAAAATGCCAAATTAAAACATTTATTATTAACAGAAAGTTTACCAAGTTTAATTATTATTCGTCCAGATGGTAATACAATAAAAAAAGAACAAATTATTAATTTAAAGAGTTCTTTTCAAACAAAACCTATTTTCTCAAAATATAATATGTATGTTATTTTGAATGCCGAGGATTTAAATCCCTCAAGTGCTAATACTATCTTAAAGTTTTTAGAGGAACCCGAGGATAATATTTTAGGTTTTTTTATTACGGACAATAAAGAAAATATAATCGATACCATTAAAAGTCGTTGTGAAATTGTAAGAGTAAATTATCAAAAAGAAGTGCTTTCTAGTCTTCCTAAAGTTTGGCTTGATTTGGCAATTAATTACATAAAGGAGTATGAAACGGCTGGTGACTATACCTTGATTTATAATAAACAAGTATTAATGCCACTTATTCATGATAAAAAAGAATTGAAATATTTGTTTCAGGCTTTATTTGATATTTATTATCATCTTTATTTATGTAAATTAAAAAGTGAAAATTTAAAGGAAGAATATAGGGATTTACAATTTTTATTAAAAAAAGAAGCAAGCTATTTCTATAGTCAAATTCGATTTATTTCTAATATTTTAGATGATTTGAATTTTAACTTAAATACGGCTCTTCTTTTGGACCGATTTGTTTTAGAAAGTAGGTGTTAAAGTGAATATATATGAAGTTGTTTTTAAAGATAAAGGAAAAGGTTATTATTTTAAAATAGAAAATGTTTTTATTCCTAATAAAGTTACCGTTATTGTAGAGACAGAAAAAGGCTTACAATTTGGTAAAGTCATTCGTAAAATAACTGACGCGAATATAAAAGAAGAAGATATTAAGAAAATTATTCGTATCGCGACTAAGAAAGATTATGAACAATATTTAAGAAATTTAAAAGATGCGGAAGAAGCTTTACAGACAGCTAAAAAGGAAGCAAAAAAAAATAAGCTAGATATGAACTTTGTTGATGCCTCTTTTACCTTTGATCGTAAGCAATTGCTTTTTAATTTTTATGCAGATCAAAGAGTTGATTTTCGAGAACTTGCTAAAATACTTGCTGCTAAATATAAAACACGTATTGAACTTCGGCAAATAGGTGCTCGTGATAAGGCAAGTGAAGTCGGTGGTATTGGGATATGTGGCCGAAAACTTTGTTGCTCAGGATGTTATAAAGTCAATGCATCTATTACGATGCAAATGGCAAAGAATCAAAACATTGCTTTAAATCCTTCCAAAATCAATGGTGTTTGTGGCCGTCTTTTATGTTGTTTGTCTTATGAAGATGATGAATATGTTAGATGTAGTAAAAA
Source organism: uncultured Bacilli bacterium (assembly GCA_934098555.1). Taxonomy (GTDB): domain Bacteria; phylum Bacillota_I; class Bacilli_A; order RF39; family UBA660; genus Ventrenecus. The sequence continues at coordinate 21,479 of CAKOOQ010000018.1, read as the reverse complement.
TTTACCTAAAGTTGGGGATAAAGTTAACCTTAAAGAAGGCGAAGGTAGAGTTACTCAGGTTGATATCCTAAATAGAACATACAAAGTTTTGATAGATGAAGAGCTCATCGAGGTACATGATGCAAATGAATAAAACTCTTAACTGGCTTTTTGATTATCCTAATCTAAAAGTTTATCAATACGAAGAGGCTTTTAAATTTTCTTTAGATTCCATTTTGCTGTTTGAATTTGCTGAGATAAAACAAAACGATGAAAAGATTATTGATTTTTGTACAGGTAATGCGGTTATTCCTATTTTAATCACAAACAAATATCATAAAAATGTCATTGGTGTAGAATATCAACCTGAAATTTTTGAATTAGCGCAGGAATCGGTTAATCAAAATGGTATGGGAAATAATATTTCTCTAATAAAGGATAGTGTTTTAAATCTCCAAAATTATTTCCCGGGAAATAATTTCGATGTCATTTTATGCAATCCCCCTTATTTTAAGTATTCAAGTACAAGTCATATTAACAAAAATGAATTAAAAAGTATTGCGCGTCATGAAATAACAATAAAATTAGAAGATATTTTTCAAATGGCTAAATATTTGCTTAAAGATAAGGGCAAACTATACATGGTTCATGTTCCCAGTCGTATTGACGAACTTATTGTTTATGCTAATAAATATGGTTTTGCTGTTAAGGAATTACAATTTATTCACGCTAAAATAACATCAAAACCGGAAATGGTTCTAATTACGTGTGTTAAAAGTGGCAATTTTGGCACGAAAGTTTATGCACCAATTGATATTCATAATCTAGAAACGTATCAAAATATATTTAGGAGGTAGTAAAAGTGAAACTTATTGTAGGTTTAGGTAACCCAGGAAAAGAGTATGAAAATACAAGACATAATGTTGGATTTATGGTTTTAGATTCTTTTCTTACGGATTTTACATTAGAAAAAAAATTCCAAGCATTATTAAAAACATGTGATATAGAAGGCGAAAAATGTCTTTTTGTTAAACCTTTAACGTATATGAATGAGAGTGGTTTAAGTGTTGGTAAAATTGCAAAATATTATGACATTCTTCCAGAAGATATCTTGGTTATTCAAGATGACATGGATTTACCTTTTGGACGTCATAAAATAAAAATAAATAGTAGTGCCGGTGGTCATAATGGAATTAAGTCAATTATCCATACATTAGGTACGGATTCTTTTGCACGTTTAAAAATAGGGATTGCCCATGACAAAGGTGGCGATGCTATTCATCATGTATTAGGTAAATTTTCCAAAGAAGAAATGAATTATTTTAAGGACAATTATTCTCTTTATAAAGAAATTATTTATTCTTTTGTCCAAAATGGTATTCCAAAAACAATGAATAAATATAACACAAAGTAGGTGGTTTGATGAAAAATTTTGCGGAATTTGAGTATAAGAACGGTTCTATTATTGAAGGTTTAACATTAGAGCTTTCTTATCGTTATATTGTAAATTATTTTAATAAACAAGATGATTCCCTTATTATAGTTACGACAAATTTATATGATGCCAATAAAATAGAACATTATTTGGAAACCTATACTGATAATGTTTATCTTTTTCCTATGGATGATTTTTTAACATCTTTAGCTTTAGCGGTATCTCCTGAATTAAAGCTTAAACGTTTGGAAACTTTAGAAAAAATAAGTAATCAAAAATGTATTGTTGTGACGAATATGATGGGCTATTTAAAATTGAATCCACCTCGTGATTACCAAAAATCTTTATATCAAAAAATAACCCTTAATATGGATATTAACCGTGATAAACTTGTTGAAAAGCTTGAGAATTTAGGTTATAATCGGGACTCCATGGTAACTTCAACGGGCGAATATGCCGTTCGTGGTTTTGTTTTGGATGTTTTCCTTGTGGATGAAAAGCATCCGATAAGAATTGAATTTTTTGGAGATACCATTGAAAGCATTCGTTATTTTGATGAAAATACCCAAAGAACCATTGAAAAAGTCGATGAAATAACCTGTAAACCAGTGGATGAAATCACGACAACACAGACCAATTCCTTATTGGACTATCTTCCTAATAGTACAGTTTTTTATTATGATTATCCTCAAATAATGACGGCTTATACGGGTTTACTCGAAGAAAAAGAAAATTATTTAAAAGAACAAAACTTAGAAGATAAAAAGTATTTTTATGCTTTAGAAGAATTGCAACCAAGTAAAGAAATTTATATAAATACAATTATAAATGAAATGACAAAAGCAAATGTTTGTCAGTATAAAACCTTGGATATTGAAAACTTTAAAGGAGATTTTAACAAATTAAAATCTTTTGTTGAAAAAAATTTATTGCAAAAGAAAACGATAGCTTTTTTTCTTTCAACAAGTGAACAGGTAGAAGAAATTAAAGAATTATTTGATGAAAAAGTGGTTATAACTAAGGAAGATGAACTTTTTTCTGGTAAAATTAATGTTGTTAAAAGTAAGATTAATAAAGGTTTTATTTGGGATAACTTAATTGTTATATCCGAAAATGATATTGAAGAAGTTAAAGAAAAAGTTGTTTATAAAAATAATTTACATATTGGTAAAAAAATTAGAAGCTTAGATGCTATTCAAACAGGCGATTATGTTGTTCATAGGGCACATGGTATTGGTATTTATACGGGTGTTGTTACTTTAACGGTGGGTGGTTTAAAAAAAGATTACCTTCAAATAGCGTACTTAGGTAATGACCGTGTTTACGTTCCAGTTGAAAAAATATCGAGTATTTATAAATATAGTGATAAGGACGGGACGAAGCCTCAAATTAACAAATTAAATTCTTCTTCATGGCAACGTAAAAAACAAGCTATCCAAAAGAAAATTAAAGATATTTCTGGTGAACTTATTAAATTATATGCCTTACGTAATAGTGTTCAAGGAGAAGCATACAAGGATTTTGCGGAAGAAAATATGTTTGCTCATGACTTTATATATGAACCAACGAAAGATCAGCAACATGCCATTGATGATATTTTAAAAGATTTAGATTCAAAAGTACCTATGGACCGTTTACTTTGTGGGGACGTTGGCTTTGGCAAAACAGAAGTTGCCTTTCGAGCAATGTTTAAAACAATTTGTAATAATAGACAAGTTATGTATCTGTGTCCAACAACTATTTTATCTAAACAACAATATGAATCCGCGTTAGAAAGATTTAAAAATTTTCCTGTGGAAATTCGTCTTTTTAATCGTTTTACCTCAGCTAAAGAAGCCGCGGAAATTTTAAAAGATTTAGAAAGTGGAAAAATTGATATTATTTTTGGGACGCATCGTTTATTATCTGATAAGATAAAGCCTAAAAAATTGGGATTACTGGTTATCGATGAAGAACAACGATTTGGGGTAACTCATAAAGAAAAAATTAAAAATTTAAAAAAAGATGTCAATGTTCTAACCTTATCTGCCACTCCTATTCCAAGAACTTTAAAAATGAGTTTATCCGGTTTAAGAGATTTGTCTATCATTGATACCCCACCAGTCAACCGTTATCCTATTCAAACGTATGTAATCCCAGAAAGTGATACCATTGTAAAAGATGCCATTTATAAAGAATTAGGTCGCAATGGTCAGTGTTTTGTTTTATATAATCGGGTTGATACGATTGAAAAAGCTGTTAGTAACTTGCAATCTCTGGTTCCAGAAGCACGAATTGAATATGCGCATGGTCGTTTAAATAAAGAGGAACTTGATAAGATTATGGAAGATTTTATCAATCATAAATTTGATATTTTAGTAAGTACCACGATTATTGAAACGGGTATTGATATACCAAATGCTAATACTTTAATTATTTATGATGCTGACCGCTTTGGTTTAAGTCAACTTTATCAGTTAAGAGGAAGAGTTGGGCGAAGTAATAAAATTGCTTATGCTTACTTATTATATGATAAAAATAAGATGCTTAATGATGATGCGGTTAAAAGATTACAAGCCATCCGTGATTTTACTGAACTTGGTAGTGGTTATAAAATTGCAATGCGTGACTTGTCCATCAGGGGTGCCGGAGATTTACTAGGAAGTGAACAAGCAGGCTTTGTTGATACCGTTGGTATAAGTCTTTATATGAAAATGATTGAAGAGGAAATGAAACGACTAAAAGGTGAAATGGTTGAAGATGATGAGGAAAGTGATTCACTTATTAAAGTGGAAACACACATTTCTGATACCTATGTTTCTGATGAAGAAATTAAAATTGAAATTCATAAAATGATAAATGAAATTGATTCTTATCAAAAATTAGAAGACGTTAAAAAGACCTTAGAAGACCGTTTTGGCCAAATTACAAAAGAAATAGAAATTTATATGTACGAAGAATGGTTTGAAAAGCTTGCCGAACGTTTAAAAATAACGAAAGTTACGCAAAATAATCGTTTTGTCTTATTGTGGATACCTGAAGAGATGTCAAGTAAGATAAAAGGTGATAAGCTTTTCTTAGAAGCTTTTAATATAAATCAAAATTTTGAAATTAAATATGAAAACAATGAAATTGGTATCAAATTAAATATTATAAATTTAGATAAACATTTTGTTTATTATCTTGTTCCATTAATTCAGAGAATCTGTGATGATTTATCCGTATAAAAAAAGTAGGTTTCTCCAAACTAAGTAAGTAGAACGGAGTGAATACTTTGAAAGAAACAGGAATTATTCGTAAGGTCGATGAATTAGGTCGAATTGTTCTTCCAAAAGAAATACGTAAAACATTAGGTATTAAAGATGGTGAAGATTTAGAAATTTATGTTAAAGATAAGGCAATTTACTTACAAAAATATTCGCGTTTATGGGGCTTAAAAGATATTGCCTCCTATCTTGTAGATAACGCGAAAGAACAAATGAATTTAGATATGGCTATTTCAGATAAAGAAGAAATTATTGCAAGTAGTGACTTTTTGCAGCAAGGTTTAAAGCTTCCTTCTTCTTTTTCCAAGCTTTTAGAATCTTTTGAAGAATATGAATCTATCAGCGAAGAAACAAATTTTGATAAAACGGGTTGGTGGTATATTAAACCTATTAATATTCATGGAGATATGACTGGTTTTATTATTCTATATAATAAGGAAAGGATTCTCCCTTTTATGAAAAGTTTTCTTTCTTTTCTAGAAAAAATCATTGTAAATAAAATTGACATTATGTGATTTTGTGCTAAAATTGATGTTAATCAACGACGAAGGAAAGAGTAAATAACAAAAACGTTGCAGAGAGTTTATGGTGGGTGCAAATAAACATGTTTTATTATTGAAGATGGTTCTGGAGTTGAAACGAATTTCTTGCGTTAAAAGAAAAAGTGCATGAATAATCATGAATTAAGGTGGTACCACGGGTTAACTCGTCCTTTAGTTCATGATTTTTTTAATTAAATTATTTCCCGGGAAATAATTTATAGGAAAGGAAGAAGAAAAAATGAAACCAAAATACTATATTGCCACGGCTATTGCTTACGCTTCAGCCAAGCCCCATATTGGTAATACTTATGAAATAGTCTTAGCTGATGCCATTGCGCGTTATAAAAGAAGTCGTGGTTATGATGTTTATTTTCAAACGGGAACCGATGAACATGGGGAAAAAATAGAACAAAAGGCCGTAAATGCGGGAATGACACCTCAAGAATATGTCGATAATATTTCCCGGGAAATAAAAAATATCTGGGATATTATGAATACAAGCTATGATAAGTTTGTTAGAACGACAGATAAACACCATAAAGAAGTCGTTCAACACATATTTGAATACCTTTATAATAAAGGAGATATTTATCTTGGAAAATATAATGGTCTTTATTGTACACCTTGTGAATCTTTTTGGACAGAATCACAACTTGTTGATGGCAAATGTCCTGACTGTGGCAGAGAAGTAGAACCTCGTTGTGAAGAAGCTTATTTCTTTAAAATGAGTCAATATCAAGATAGACTTATTGAATATATTGAAACCCATCCTGATTTTATTCAACCTGTTGCTCGTAAAAATGAAATGATTAACAATTTCTTAAAACCAGGTTTACAAGATTTATGTGTTTCTAGAACCACTTTTGACTGGGGTATTCGTGTTCCTTTTAATGATAAACATGTTGTTTATGTTTGGATTGATGCTTTAACTAACTACATTACAAATATTGGCTACGATGTAAATAACGAATCAGAAGAATTCAAGAAATGGTGGCCTTGTGATTTACATTTAATTGGTAAGGATATTATTCGTTTCCATACTATTTATTGGCCAATCTTATTAATGGCTCTTGATTTAACTTTACCAAAACAAGTTTTTGGTCATCCATGGTTATTAATGAATAATGATAAAATGAGTAAAAGTAAAGGCAATATTTTATATGCAGATGATTTAGTTAAATTATTTGGTGTTGATGCTATACGTTATTATTTACTCCACGAAATACCTTTCCAAAGTGATGGAACCATTAGCTATGAACTCATTATAGAAAGAATTAATAGTGATTTAGCTAATATTTTAGGCAATTTAGTGAATCGAACAATTTCTATGTCTCAAAAATATTTTGAAGGACATATTACTAATAAAAATGTAAAAGAAGATATGGATGCTGATTTTATAAACGCTATTAAAGAATTACCAAAAGAAGTCGATCAATCTATGGAAAAATTAGAAATTGGATCAGCTATTGACAAAATCTTTGATGTGTTAAGAAAATCTAATAAATATATTGATGATACAACACCTTGGGCTTTAGCCAAAGATGGAAGTAAAAAAGACCGTTTAGAGACTGTTTTGTATTATTTACTTGAAAGTATTAAGGTTTGTGCAACTGAACTTGCTTCTTTCTTACCAGATACATCCAAAGAAATTTTAAGACAATTAAATATAGTTTCTTCAAATAATTATGAAGAAAATAATCAATATGCGGTTTGTAATCCTGAACCAATCTTTATGCGAATTGATATGGCTAAAAAATTAGAAGAAATAAAAAGCAACAAATAAAAAGTTACTGCAAAAGTAACTTTTTTACATACTATTTTTTAAAGTCTCCTGTTGATTTAACCTATTGTAATAAGAACGAGCTATTTGGTTAAAATATTCTTCGTTAATATTATATTCTTGAGGAACATCAAATAAAATTTGTTCTTTAGCTTCGTTAACAAGATTTTCAATTTCATATAGAGTCATTTTATCATTGGCATATTTATTTAAATACATAGTTACAATATAATCATAAATAGGATAATATTCTTCTGGCTCTACATTTAATGTATCAGAATGAAAATCTTTATATTGAAGTTCAATTAAAGCCATGATTCTTTTGGCTTCTTCATTTTCATTTTGCTTATTGAGACAGTCTTCAAAATAAGAAAAACTGTGATTTACATAATCAGAAAGGTTGTAATTGTCTAAAAGACTTAAAATAAGCTTAATATAATTACTTTGTAATTGATAGGCGATATCTTTTTCCTCTTTATCATAAAGATTCACGGCAAATACGGAGTTCATAGCTTCTTCAATAATATCACCATATCCTGAGCTATCACTAAATTTTACACGAATACTTTGAGTGTTTTTTTCCCATCTAGCTTCTCTTAAAGCATGTGATATTTCATGATAAATGACTTGATGTGCCCAGGCATCGTTTATAAAATCTTGATTTTCTAGTAAATAGATTTTATTTTCATCTTTTCTATAGCAAGCATAAGAATCCGTTGAAAAACTTTTAATCGATAATTTTGTTTTATTACACTCTATAAATTCAATAGTTTTTAAATTTTCATTAAATGCTCTAACATCAACGTCAGGATTATTTTTTTCTAAATCATCAATGTAAGTTTGTAAAAAAGCCTTATATTTAGCATTTATTTTAGCATTATTTTGAACAGTTTGTCTTAATGTATCAAAAACGGCATCACTAGCATACTCATCCGTAAGATAACTCATATCGTATATGTAAACATCGTTTCCAAATTGGCTTTTTTGATAGGTATCAACGGATACTTTTTCTTTTAAATAATTATTTTCAATATATTTTTCAATCTCGGAAGGTGTTTTATTTTCTGTATAAGAAATGGTTTCAACAGGCGTATAATTTACATTAGTTTTTTGTGAAAATAAGCTTGTTAGGCCTAAAGTAAGAGTAATAAGGGTTCCACCAATAACAATTTTAGGGGTAATTCGATGTTTTTTACCTTTTTTTATATTAAGGACATGAGGATAATTATAAAAAATTTTCTGTAATTCAAGCATTTCATTTAAGGTAATGTAGGCAACATCATTTCCTTTAATCCCTAAGAAAAAAGCCTTATTATCTTCATCTAATAAATATAAATAGTCTTTATTTTGATAATTTATCTTGCATATTTCTAAATATTCTTTTTCCATATAGTCGTCCCTTTTCGAACATCTTAACACAGTTTTAGAAGGTAAACAATACTTATTGAAATTTCAGCCTTTCTCTGTTATCATTATTTTAAGATAGAAGGATGGTTGGTAGTTGTGATTATATATTTTTATAATGAAAAATTTTTATCTAAAATAACTTTACCGACTACCATCAATGGTGTTTATCCTCTTTTTGATGAAGAACAAAAATTTTTGGCTAATATTGAAGAAAAAGAGGGAAAATGGATAATTAAAGAAAGTGAAAATAGTAACCTTTATATTAATAATGAAAAATATTATGAACTTTCGTTATCTCTTTATTTTAAAGCTCGTGTTGAATCTATTAGTACAGGGAAATCTTATTTTTTATTTTGTAGTCCTATATATGACACAAATACTCTGGATGTAACGACAAGTAAAAATACAATTACTATAGGTAAAGATGCTTCTTGTGATATAGCTTTTATGGATAATAATCTTACTATGGAACCCATTACTTTGACACTTCAAACCAATAATTACTGGCATCTAGAATCTAAAAATGATTTTTTATTTGTCAATGATGTTTATGCCAATAATACTATCCTTTTCTTTGGTGATTCCATCTTTTTTCATGGACTACATTTCTTTATTATAGGAAATCGTTTTATTATTAATAATCCTAATAATCAAATCGGAGTAAATTCCACTTCTTTTACGCTTTCCTTACAAGAACCGGTTCAAACGGACATTACCCTTTCTCATAGCATTGCGGAAGATGCTCCAGTTTATGCTAAAGAAGAATACTTTTTTAAGTCACCACGTTTTACATCGGTTACTAAAGAGGAAAAAGTTGTGATTGATGAACCACCACCTGAAATAGCTCAGAATGAAACTTCGATGATTTTAACGGTGGGACCTCAACTTACTATGGTATGTACCTCAGCTTTAACGATGTATTCTTATGTAGCAAACTATTTAGAGGGTAAAGCCGACCCGACTCGTTTTATGATATCTATGGCGACGATTGTTATTACTATCGTGGGGGCATTATTGTGGCCTACTTTAACGAATATTTTAAATCGTCGAAGAGTAAGAAAATTAGAGAAAAAAAGATGTCAAAAATATCGTGATTATTTAACTGAAAAGAAAAACAAAATTTATACCTTAAAAGAACAAGAACGTCAAGTTCTTATTGAAAACAATGTTCCTTTAGTCGAATGTCAAAAAATTATTCAAACACGTTCTAGAAATCTTTGGAGTCGTCTTATTGAACATGATGATTTTTTAACCGTGAAACTTGGCACGGGCATGACTCCATCACATATTTTACTTGAAGAACCTTCTGATAAATTTACGATTGAAGAAAAAGATGAGTTACTTGTTGAACTTGAGAAAACGGTGGCTGCTTCTAAATATATTGAAAATGCTCCCTTATGCGTTAATTTAACTGAAAAATATATAACAGGTGTCGTTGGCTCGGATGTTATGTGCCATCGTTTCATGGATAGTTTATTTTTACAAATTATGACCTTTCAATCTTACAGTGAATTGAAAATTGTTGTTTTTACGAGCGAAAAAAACAAAAGTAATTGGTCTTACTTAAAAATTTGCCCTCATATTTGGAATAATTCTAAAACGTTACGTTACTTTGCTACGAATATGGAAGAAATGAATATTATTTCCTCAGATTTAGAAAAAGTCTTTGATAATCGTCTTTCTAAATCTGAAGATGAAGTCTTAGAAGATAATGGCGAGAAAAATGATAGTCAAAAACCTTTATTTAGGAGCTTTCGCCCTTATTACTTAATCTTTACTGACGATATTTTAACGATAAGAAACGTTCCAATTGTTAAAAAAATATTAAATTACAGGCAAAATGTTGGTTTTAGTCTTCTTATGTTAAATGATAAACTTTCGACATTCCCTAATGAAACATTCAGTTTTATTAATATTGGTAATCCTAAGTCAGCCTTAATGGGTAATGAATTAACTGTTGGTAGTCAAATGGAATTTGATGCCCAATTAAATAACGAAATAGATATGCATGACTGTGCGGCTATGCTTTCTAATATTCCTATTCAACTGGAAAAAGCAAAATATGAACTACCTAGTAGTCTTTCTTTTTTAGAAATGTATCAAGTTGGTAAAGTAGAGCAATTAAACTCATTAGATCGTTGGAAAAATAATAATCCTGTAAATTCCCTAGCGGTGCCTGTCGGTATCGATCAAAATGGTGAAATATTTAAAATGGATTTACATGAAAAAATGTTTGGACCACATGGTCTTGTTGCTGGTACAACCGGTTCTGGTAAATCTGAATGGATTGTTACGCTTATTTTATCTTTAGCGGTGAATTTTAATCCGGATGAAGTACAATTTGTTATTATCGATTACAAAGGTGGTGGTCTTGCCATGAGTTTTGAAAATCAAGAACTTGGCATTAAACTTCCTCATTTAGCCGGGACCATCACCAACTTAGATAAATCAGAAATAAATCGTTCTATTGCTTCCATTGAATCCGAATTAAAAAGAAGACAAAGTATCTTTAATGAAGCACGCGAAAAGCTAAAAGAAAGTAGTATGAACATTTATAAATATCAACAGTTTTATCGTAAAGGTATGGTAGATACACCTTTAAGTCATCTTCTTATTATTTCGGATGAGTTTGCCGAATTAAAGCAACAACAACCCGAATTTATGGAACAACTAATTTCTACTTCGCGTATTGGCCGTAGTTTAGGTGTGCACTTAATACTTGCCACCCAAAAACCAAGTGGTGTTGTTAACGACCAAATTTGGTCAAATTCTCGTTTTAAAGTTTGTCTTCGTGTTCAAGATGTCGGAGATTCTAATGAAATTTTAAAGAAACCGGATGCCGCTTATTTAAAGCAAACGGGTGCTTTCTATCTTGAAGTTGGTAATGACGAATATTATAATTTAGGTCAATCTGCTTGGGCAGGGGCTAAATACTATCCATCTGATATTTTAAAGAAAAAAATAGATGAATCTGTTCAAAATATTGATAACATAGGGCGCATCACAAGTTATTATGACGAATCTTTAGCCAAAGATACTCCAAGAGAAAGTCATGGGGAAGAACTTTTAAATGTTATTAGTTATTTAGATAAAATAAGTAAAACGGAAAGTTTTAAATGTCAACAACTTTGGTTACCTAATGTTTCTAGTACGATTTATTTAGCCGATTTAAATAAAAAATATCATCATCAAAGAGAAACTTGGAACTTTAATACGGTTATTGGAGAGTATGATGAGCCTAGACGTCAAGAACAAAATATTTTAAAAGTCGATTTAGCCAAAGGCAATATTGCCATTTTTGGTCAACCAGGGTCTGGCAAGGAAAAATTAATAACAACGTTAATGTGGTCAAGTATGACGGAACATACTCCAGCGGAAATAAATTATTATGTCCTAGATTATGGGGCGGAAACAATGAAAATGTTTTCAAAATTTCCCCATGTCGGAGAAGTTGTTTTTCAAGATGAAACGGAGAAAGTCGCTGGTGTTTTAGACCTTATTTTAGAAGAATTGGCTAAAAGAAAAGAACTTTTTATGGATTATAATGGTAGTTATGATTTTTATATTCATAATAGTGGTCAAACACTTCCTTTAATTGTTTTAGTTATTAATGCTTTTGATGTCTTTTCTGAAACATTACCTAAATTATCCGATATTATCACATCTTTATTTCGAGATGCCCCTCGTTATGGTATTGTCTTTGTCACCTCTGTGTCTTCATCAAGTGGCCTAAGAACACGGCAACTGCAATATTTTAATCACTTAATTGTCTTACAAATGAATGATGATTCAGCTTATAGAAATCTTACGAATTGTCGAAGAGGTCTTTTACCTAAGAAAACCATTGGTCGTGGTATTTGTAAAACGGGCGATGACGCGGACAGTTATTGTGAATTTCAAACGGCCTTTATTACCGATGATAAAAATCTTGTTATGACTATTCGAAAAACCGCGGATTATTTAAGTTCTTATTATAAAACCAAAGCCAAACAATTAACGGTTATCCCTGAAAATGTTCAAAGTAAAGATTTAGTCAAATATATTACGGATTTAAGCGCTGTGCCAATTGGCTTTAATTTCTATGAAAAAGATGTGGCAAAGTATAATTTCTTAGCAAATAAAATACATCTAATTTCAACAAAAGACTTAGCAGGCAACATGAACTTTATCTATGCCCTTACTTCTTTATTAAGCAAGATTCCAAATACTAAAGTTCGGGTAGTTGATATGTTAGGGATATTTACCCGTCCTATCTTAGATATCAAACTCTTTAATGATAAATTAGATGTTGTCATGGCCGCTTTAGAAAAAGATGCCAAAGAAAGAACGGAACTACAAGATTATGGTATCACCTTATTATTAGGCGTTGGTTCCTTTAAAAAAGTCTTAAGTGATGCAGGAACAGAAATCGCTGAAAGTATGTTTAGTCTTATTTCAAACTCTAAAAAATCCATTTATATTTTTGTAGACAATTATGAAAAATTACGTATCTTAAAACTTGAAAGTTGGTTTAACAAAGTCGATACCACAAGTGGTTTATGGTTAGGCCAAGGACTTTCTAGTCAAAGCATGTTCTTGGTTGAAGATGTTTCCACAGATGATAGAAAATATGACTTTGAAGGTATGGCTTACCATATTGATGATAGTAAATATACTTTAATAAAAACAATGATGGATAAGGATGAATAATGGAATATAAAATTTTAATAACTTTGTTTGTACCTGAGATAGAAAAACAATATGAACTTTACATACCTATTAATAAACCGGTATATTACGTTGAAAAAATGTTAAATGAACTTATTAGAGAAAATATGTTAGGTAATTTTCCTGTTAAAGCTGTTATTCATTTATGTAATAGAAGAACCGGCCAAATTTATAAAAAGGATAATTATATTCGAGAAACGGATATAAGAAACGGTACAGAATTGGTCTTATTTTAACTAAAAATACCCTTTATGGGTGTTTTTTTCTTTGTAAAAAGTACACTATTTATGCAGGCAATGTCAAAATATGTCAATAAAATTGCAACTTTCTTGCATTTTTCTCATTAAGTGGGGTATTCTTATATCAAGAGTAGAGTTACTCTTGTAAATTAGTTGAAAGGATGTGTCTTATGGATAGTTATTTAGCCGGTATTAATGAAAGTTCATATCAAGAGCTTGTCGTAAGTATCATGGATTATGCCGATAGAATTAACGAAATATTTAATCGTATTGATGATAATGTTAATAAAATTCCGGAATGCTATAAAGCAAGTAGCTGTCAGCTTTTATTATCAAAATACGAAGAAATAAAAAAATGTTATTCTATTGTTCATGAAAATATACTTTCCTATGCCAATGATTTAACTTCCGCCCTCCAAAAATATAGGGAAATGGATAAAGATACTGCGCTAAAATTTGACGTCCTTACACATGAAACAACTAAAAAAGCCAAAGAGATAGAAACATTATAGGAGGTGTGTTATGGCTTTAACAATTCAAGGTGCTGACATTGGTTATGATGCTAATGAAGTACAAACTGCTTTAAATAACATTCATACTCAAGTTATTGAACAAGCACAAAATCAATTACGTCAACAATTAACTCAATTAGATGCAAGTGTTGATGAAATTTGGGTAGGCCAATCTGCCGAAACTTTTAAGAAGAATATGCAAACAGATGTAGATGCTATATGTCAAGGTTTAAATGAAACTTATGAAATATTAAAAAATGAGTTTTCTCAAATCACAGCTAATATGGCTGAAATAGATGCAAACCTTGTTAAGGAAAGAGGAGAATAATTATGGCTTCAATACAAAGTTCAATTGGTAATATAACAAGAACCGCAACAGAAAGCGTTAAATCTGTGATTTCTAATGTTACGGGAAAATTCGATGGTATTGTTGGATCTGCTAGCACTGCTGTTACGAATGTTTGGTCAGGTGGTTTTGCTGGTATAAACACTGCCAATGCTGACTCTTTAAAAACTGCTATTAATACATATATTCAAGGAATTCAAGAAACGATTAATGGTTTTAATGAAAACGCTAATTTAGAAAATGCGTATAAAGGATCTGTACAAGTTGCTACTCAAGAATTTTTAAGGGCAGTCAAAGCATTATTACAAGCGCACGTTTCTTTAATGCGTCAAAATTTATCTGAGTTTGAATTAGTTATTCAAAATTACACTCAAGCATCTCAAGAAGCTGGTTCTCAAGTTTCTCAACAAGCAGAAGAAATTCGTGCAAACGCTGAATCAATCAGAATAGATTAATCTTTTTAAATAAAGGAGGAGTTTTAGAATGTCAAAATCATCAGAAAGACGAAGAATACGTAGGGAAATAAAAGCTTTACAAACCTTAGAGTCTAATCTCAATAAAATTATTCGTGGAACAAAAGATGCTTCTGAATCCTTAGAGAAGGGTAGAAATAAAGCTATAAATGTATATTCTCTTAATGATGATGAGACACCTATTATATCTAAGATAAAAGAGTTGGAAAGTGACATTTCTGAAACTTCTAATTATTTAAAAAGTAATGTTATTCCAAGTATTAAGGATAGAATTGAAGAGTTGCGTGAAGAACTTGAAGAGTTAGAAGACGATGATTAGGGAGGTAAGTTATGGCAGTAACTTATATGGATACAGAAAAATTAAGAGATATTGAAGAAAATATTAATTATTTAATACAAGATTACTATCGTGAGATAAACAGTATGTTTACTAAGTTTAGTAATGTTCCTGAAGTGACTCATGAATGGGTTGGTGAGACTTCTAAAAAATATTTTCAAGAAGTTGGTTTTGAAAAAAATGATTTTATTTATTTTGGTCAAACATTAGCCAGTTTTAAAGAGGCTTTAACCAAAACCCTTGAAAAAACAGATTTGGCAATAACGAAATCTGTTAATATAGAAAAAGGAGTTTAATTATGTCTAGATTATCATACCCATTAAATGGCCTTAAAAGTGTCATTTACGATGATTTAGAACGGGCTAAAAGTTACTTATCTAATGCTTCTATGATCTCTTTATCAGGACCGGATTCTTATTCTGAAGCTCAGTATGTTTTTGAGCTATCTTCCATACTAAATGGATATCATAAAAGATTGAATCATATTATGAATGCCGTTATAGATGTCACAAATACATATACGGAATTAGAGGAAGACTTAAATATCATCGATAAAAATATAACTTCACCAACTTTAAAAGCCAGAGAAAGACTTATAAAATAACGCAAAAAGGCCGTAAAGGTCTTTTTTTGGAACCTAGACAAGGAAAGTTTATTCTGATAAAATTATTTTAGGTAAGGGTGATACAAAATGTTTGGAAAAATCTTATATATAAGTGATAATATTGCCTATATTGAAAATAAAATGAGTGATGATGTTAGTAGTGATTTGTTAAATTTACACTTAATTTTTGAAAAAGATAATCATAAAATTTTAAGTGAAATTACGGAAGTCAAAGAAGATGAAATAAGAGTTAAATTCTTAGGCGAATTTGTCGACGGGCATTATTACAATGGTATTTTAAGAAAGGCTAGTTTAGATAGTCATATTAGGACGATAAACGATGAGGAATTAAAAGAATTATTTGGGGTAGAATCGGACAAAACGTTTGTTTTGGGTATGAGTGCTACCTATAAAGACCACTATGTATGCCCTAGTATTAATGATTTACTAGCGAATCACTTATGTATTTTTGGTAATACTGGTTCGGGTAAAAGTTGTGGTGTTGCACGTATTGTTCAAAATTTACTAAGCAATAAATATTCTGCCGCACCCAATGCCAATCTATTATTTTTTGACTCTTTTGGTGAGTATAAAAATGCCTTTAAAAGTATTAGCAACATCAATCCTTGTTATAACTATAAATTCATTACGTCTCAACAAAAAGAACCTACCGATATTTTAATGCAAATACCGATGAATTTATTAAAAACGGATGATATGGCTATTTTACTACAAGCCGATAAACATTCGCAGTTGACTATTATCGAAAGAGCAATGAAAATTGCTAAAATATTTGCTATTGATGATGATAAATCCACCAAATACAAAAATCATATTATTGCCCAAGCTTTAATTACGGTTTTATATAGTTCTGCCACTACAGATAAGAAAAAAGATGACATCTTTAGCATTATTAATACCTGCCATACTAAAGAGTTTAACTTAGATACTCAGATACCTGGTATTGGTTATACAAGAAGCTTCTCGGAATGCTTTCAAATAGATTCAAGGGGAAAATTTGGTGAAGAAGTTTTAATCACGGATTATATTTTAAAATATATTGACGAAAATTTAGATATTGATGAATCGTTAGCCAATGTTACTTATGATTTAAAAGCATTCTCTAAAGCTTTAGATTTTACACTTATTAGCGAAGGATTTCAAAATAACCGTAATTTACAAGATGATGCCCAACTTTTAAGAGTTCGGCTTTATGCTTTAATCCATGGACCAGTTGGTAAATTATTCCAAGGTATTAAATATGTTACTTATGAAGAATTTATCCAAAATTTAGTAAGTAATAAAAATCAAAAATCGCAAATTATAAATATTAACTTAGAAGGTTTAGATGACAATATTTCTAAGGCCATTGTTAAGATTTATACACGAATGATTTTTGACTTTGCTAAAGAAAATGCATCTAGAGCAACTATTCCCTTTCATATCTTCTTAGAAGAAGCTCACCGTTATATTCAAAAAGATAATGACGTTTACTTAATTGGTTATAATATTTTTGAAAGAATTGCCAAAGAAGGACGTAAATACGGGGTTATTTTAGGTATTATTAGTCAAAGACCAATGGAAATCAGTGATACGGTTGTATCTCAATGTTCGAACTTCTTAATCTTCAAAATGACTCACCCTAAAGATATTAAATATATTGAGGAAATGCTTCCAAATATTAGTCAAGACGTTATAGAAAAGATGAAAATATTACAACCTGGAACTTGTGTTTCTTTTGGTAGTGCTTTTAAAATTCCCATGATTGTGAAGCTCGATATGCCAAATCCAAGACCTTATTCAGCCAGTTGTGATGTGTCGTCTTATTGGGAAGGTAAGTCTAATGTCATGGAAGAAAAAACGGTTCAAACAAGTCCTTTTATAACGAATGAAGCGATGCCAAAACCTTCCATGATTGATACTTTATAGGTGATATAATGTTTACGGATACACATTGTCATTTATATAAAGAATATTATGAAGATATTTCGAAGATCCTTTTAAATGCCCAAGAAGCCTCTATTACACGTTTTATCGTGGCTGGCTGTGATAATAAATCAAATAAAGAAGTATTAGAACTTACTAAAAAATATCCTTCTATCTATGGGGCTTTAGGCATTCATCCTGAAAATATCCAAGACTTTAAACCAGAGGATTTAATATTTTTAGAAAAAGCCTTACAAAATAAAAAAGTTATCGCGATAGGTGAGATAGGTCTTGATTATCATTATGGTAAAGAAGATAAAGAAAGACAGCAAAAACTCTTTGAAAGCCAATTGCACCTTGCAGAGAAATACCATTTACCCGTGGTGATTCATAGTAGAGATGCCACTCAAGATACCGTGGATATTTTAAAAAAATACCCTTTAGTAAAAGGAGTTATCCACTCTTTTTCTGGAAGTTTAGAAGTGGCTAAGATTTACATTAAGATGGGCTATAAACTGGGTATCAATGGGGTTGTCACCTTTAAAAATAGTCATTTAAAAGAACTAGTACCTTATATTAAAAACGATATTATTTTAGAAACGGATAGTCCTTATTTAACACCTCATCCTTACAGAGGAACGAGAAACGAACCTAAATATGTTAAAAATATTGCCGAATTTGTCTCAGAATATTTAAATATTTCTATAGAAGAGTTATCTGAAATCACCAATAAAAATATTTTGTCGCTTTTTGACATTTAAAAAAAGCTATGTTATCATGTTTTTATAAACAGGTGATGCCATGAAAAAGATTGTAGGAAGTTTAAAAACAGTGGTACAATTTGTTATTTTAGTTTTTGTTGTTTTGGTGGCTAATATAAGTACCACAAGAGATGTGACAAGTGTCTCATCCTTAGCTCAAAATAGAGTTATCAACTTAACAACCATGGCCATGCGTCTTGAAAATGATATAAAAAATGATTTATATAGTGCGAAAGATACCTTTACTGGGGATGTCACGGGATATGGAGCTGATTGCCCTTTGTGTAGTGGTAAGCTTTCTTGTGCCCCATCTTATAATGTAAGAAATGGTCAAACTTATTATCCAGATATCACTTATGGTAACGTTCGTATTGTGGCTTCCAGTAAAAACTTGCCCTGTGGCACGATTGTCAGATTTAACTTAAATAAGTTATCTTCAAAACCCATCATCGCGATTGTTTTAGACCGTGGTGTCTTAGGTAATGACCTAGACCTTTTAATGCCAAGTGAAAATGATGCTTCTATGTATGTAGGGCGTAACACTTTAAGTTATGATGTTTTACGAGTTGGTTATTAAAACTAGCTCTTTTTTTTCATTTCATTTTATGCTATTCTTTTTTTGAGGTGAAAACGATGCCAAAAATACAAGCCAAAAAGAGTTTAGGTCAAAATTTCTTAAAAGATGAAATCGTTTTACAAAAAATTGCTAATACTATTGAAACAAATGAAAATGACATTATTATTGAAATTGGTCCTGGTAAAGGGGCTCTTACAAAATATTTAGTTCAGAAAAAAGGTAAACTTATTTGCTATGAAATAGATGAAAGAATGAAAGAAGTTCTTAGTAAGTATGAAAATGATAAAGTTAAAATCATTTTTGAGGATTTCTTAAAAAGAGATATTGTTAAAGATTTACCCGAACAATATGAAAATATCTTTATTATTGCTAATATTCCATATTATATTACTACTCCGATTATAGAGCATATTATAGATAGTAAAATAAACGAAAAACAAATGACCTTACTTGTTCAAAAAGAAGTTGGCTACCGTTTTAGTGCACAACCAAAATCAAAAGACTATGGTTATTTTACCGTTTTATTAAATCATTATTATGAAGTAAATTATCTTTTTGATGTCTCAAGAAAATCTTTTGATCCGACGCCTAATGTAGATAGTGCGGTCATTACCTTTAAAAGGAAAGAAAATATTATAGACTTAGATATGCCTCGTTTTCAGAAATTCTTAAAACAATGTTTCCTACAAAAAAGAAAAAAATTAAAAAATAATTTACCTAAAGAATCATGGCCCCTTATGCTAGAGATTTTAAAGACCAACGGATATGATGAAAATGTTCGCGCCGAGGATATTCCTTACGAAATGTTTGTTGAGTTATTTAAAGTGTCTTGACACTCGGGGGGGGGGTATCTGTTATAATTATCATAGGTAAACTATGGTGATTTTTTTGTATGAAAAATTACTATTACCCTTCATATTTATAACTGAATGGTATTGAAATGCTATAATGTTTCATGTAATAAGTAAACAGAGTTTAAAACAAAACAAACTGTTACATACTAAAGAGAAAAGGAGTTGTTCCATTTATGGATAAAAAGAAAAGAAATATTTTGATTACAATTGTTTTATTAATAGGTATCATCGCTATTATAGGAGTATCCTATGCCTTATGGGTCTTAAACTTAACCCAAACAGGACAAAATGATATTGTTACATCTTGTTTTAATATTACTTTCACAGATAAAGACAATATTAGCTTACAAAAGGCTTATCCAATATTAGATAAAGAAGGAAAGAAACTGACTCCTTATGAATTTACGATTACAAACACGTGTGATTCCTATGCATCCTTTAATGTTAACCTAGAAGTACTAAATACGACAACGTTAACCAATAATGATGCGGTTAAAGCTATGATATCATCAAAAACAGGTGATACAGAAACAGAAATAACAACAAGTTTATTATCCAGTTATCAAACAACCACGAAAACTTTAGATAATGCTCAAACATCTTTTAAACTAACAACCGGATATTTAAAGGCTAAAGAATCTAAAACGTACACCCTAAGATTATGGCTAGACGAAAACGTAGGCATGAATACCGAAGGTGTTCAAAATGCTAAATTTAGTTCAAAAGTTGTCATTACAACAAGTTATATAGAATCTGTTGATGGCAAAGATGTCTTAAGCTATGTTAAGAAAAATGCTGATTTATCTTCAAATGAAGTGTATACTGTTCCAGGTATTTCAAGTGATAGTTGTACCTATACTTTAGCCTATGATGGAACAAGTGACAACAATTTAAGATATGTAGGGACAAATCCTTGTAACTATGTCAAAGTAGACAACGAAATTTGGCGTATTATAGGTGTTATGAATAATATCGATGATGGCACAGGCAAAAAAGAATCAAGAATAAAATTAATAAGAAATGAATCCATAGGAGAATATTCATGGGACACTTCAGAACCATCCGTAAATGATGGTTGGGGTGTTAATGAATGGAGTGAGGCCGATTTAATGAAACTTTTAAATCCAGGCTATGAAAGTGAAAGTGCTGGAGGTTCATTATATTACAATAATGGTTCTGGAAACTGTTATAATGATTCAAATAATAATACGACACCATGTGATTTTACCAGTAGTGGCTTAAAAGAAAATTTAAAAGCCTTAATAGGGAGTGCTGTATGGCATACAGGAACAAATGGAACAGATGATTATGACCCAGCAAGTAGTCTTTATAGTTCCGAAAGAAGTAGTAATAACGGAAAGATATGCACGTCAGGTACTTATTGTAATGATACGGTAACAAGAACAACGACGTGGAATGGCAAAATAGGTTTAATGTATCCAAGTGATTATGGCTATGCGACAAGTGGAGGTACTAGTATGAATAGAAGCAGTTGTTTTGCTAAAAAATTAATAAACTGGTCTAGTAACAGTGATTGTACAGACAATGATTGGCTTTTATATTCAAGTAATAATCAATGGACTTTATCTCCTATTGCTGATTTCTCGGATGCTCGTGGTGTGTACAAAGTCGGCGACTCTGGCTATGGTGGCGCCTCCTTTGCGTACGGATCGTTTGCGGTCCGCCCTTCGGTATATCTGATACCCTCTGCGACGATTTTAAGCGGGGAGGGAAGCCAAACAAATCCCTATACGA
>CAKOOQ010000017.1 GCA_934098555.1 uncultured Bacilli bacterium | reverse complement strand
GCTGTCTTACTAAAATCTACTGTTTGTTTGGCTGCGATTTTTTGTTTAGATATTTCTGGGGTTGTTTGATATTCGTTTGCAAGTATGGCATTAGCTAAAGTTGTATAGCCTTGTTCTATTGGACTATAGTTACTTACAGAGCCAACGACCACAACTTTTGAACTAAATAAAGTGTTCATTGCATCTTTATTTTCAACTGTTACATCTTCTGCAATCCACAATCTTAAATTATAATCAACGCTATCACCGGCACCTAAAGCTCCTTTAACAAGTGTCTTAGATGCAACTGCTTTATTAATTGTCGTTTGAGCATCTGCTAAAGCACTTAATTTTGTAACACTTTCATTATTAAGCATGCTATTAATATATTTAAGAGGCATCGTGTTATCCTCAAGCATTTCAAGATTTACCGTATAACTAGCAAACAAATCACAAGTATTTGTGATAGTAAAACTATAAGGCGTTAATTTTTTGCCTTCTTCATCTAAAATGGGATAAGCATTTGTCAAATTAATATTATTTTTTTCATTTGTTAATGACAAACTAAAGCAACTCGCGGCTACTTTATTCACACCTGTTTGGGTATAAGTTAATATCCAATAGGCATAGGAAATCCCGATAGTTCCCAATAATACTAGCAAAATTCCCATGATAATAAGGATTTTCTTTTTATTAGGATTATCCTTATTAAACAACTTTTTCATAATTTTCCACTCTCCTAAAATTACAAAAGACATCTAAATTATTATATTGTCCTTCTATCTTTTTCCATTGTAACAAATTAATAAATTAAAGTCTATATCACATTTTAGTTAAATCGCAAAATTTAGCAACCATTGTCAAATTTTGTCGAATAAAACTAAATAACTTTTTATCTTTTAAATCAAAACTATTCATGTTAAAATCAAGAAAGAAAGCGTGATATGATATGAAAGAAAGCATTTATATTACTAATCATAAAAATTCATTGCTAAAAACTTTAAGTACCATGGCTAATCTTTCTCCCTATAAAGTTTATACCTTAAAGGAATTTATTAATATTTACCCCTATGAGTATAACGAAAAAACTCTTGATTTTATTATGAGTGAGGAAAAAGTTATCTTAGAAGTAGCTCAAAAGTATTTAGATAATATTATCCTTTATCCTGTCGAACAAATTAATACTGAAAAAGGAAATTATTTAAGTCTTTTAAAGCAGAAATTAATAAATAATAAATTGCTTCAAGAAAATAAATTGTTGAAAGAAAAATTTAGAAATGTTATTTTTAAAATTGATGAAGATATTTGTAGTCAGGAAATTTTATTTCTTTTAAAAGATTATGATGTTGAAATACTAAAAAAAGAGCAAAAACATTATGTTCCTAAAATATATTCTTTAAATAATGTTGAAGAAGAAATCACTTTTGTATTTGAACAAGTTATTTATTTAATCCAAAAAAATGTTCCAGAAAAAAATATATACTTAACAAATGTTCCTAATGATTACCTCCATGATTTAAAACGATTAGGAAGACAAATGCACGTTCCTTTAAATATTAAAACTGAGACAACTTTACAACAAACATCTTTAGGTTCTCTTTTTTTAAAAAAT
The DNA here is from genome assembly GCA_934098555.1 of uncultured Bacilli bacterium. GTDB lineage: Bacteria > Bacillota_I > Bacilli_A > RF39 > UBA660 > Ventrenecus. Next base: position 25,399 of record CAKOOQ010000017.1, on the reverse strand, counting down.
TTACCTTTAGGTTATGAAGAAGCCTTAAAAACAATACAAGAACTTTGTAAAGAGGAAAATGATACTGATATCTATAATGATATTGTTAATATTGTAAATAAATATATGTTTTTACAAAACAAAGAAAAATTTATTATTTATGCTTTAAGAAATACCAAAAGAAAAGAAAAAAATTATAAAACAGGTATTCAAGTTGTTAATTATAAAACTTATTCTTTCAAAGAAGATGACTATGTTTTCTTTCTCTCTTTCAATTCAGATACGATTCCTAAGTTTTATAAAGATGAAGATTATTTTGAAGATAATATTAAAAAAAAAATACATTTTGATACAACCACTGATAAAAACATTAAAGAAAAAAAATTTATTGAAAACTTAATTACCAGTTATCCTCATATCTTTATTACTTTTAAGAAAAACACCTTAAAAAAAGAAGTTTATCCTTCTTCTTTATTAGAAAAATATTCTATTCAAGAAGGTCACTTAAACTATAATATTTCTAAAGAATATAACGAATATATCTTTGGCAAACTTATGGATAATTATGTAAAATTTGGAACCGTTAATGATACTTTTATTAAACTTTCTTCTAATCATAATATTTCTTATCAAACTTACGACAATGAATATAAGGTTATTAACAATGAAAAATTGATGAGTTTTTTAAAAAATAAATTAGTTTTGTCTTATACACATATGAATGATTTTTTAGCGTGTCCTTTCTCCTTTTATCTTAAATATATTTTAAAATTAAATCCTTATGAAGAAACATTTAATACAATTATAGGTACTATTTTTCATAAAATTTTAGAGCTCAAAGATGAAGAAGAATTTGATTATGATTATACTTTCAAGCATATTATTAAAGATTATGATTTTAGTTCTAAAGAAGAAATGCTTTTACAAAATTTAAAAGAAGAATTTAGAAATACTTTAAATCTATTACAAGAAAGAGAAAAATTTACGGAATTAAAAGAAAGAGAATTTGAAAAAGAAATTATAGTACCCATGAATGAAAAAATTTCGGTAACATTTAAAGGGAAAATTGATGCTTTATACTATAATTCTGAAAGTAAAATTTTTAAGATTATCGATTATAAATCGGGTATGCCTTTTTTAGATGCGTCCATTATGCCCCATGGTTTTTCTTTACAACTTCCAACTTATTTATATTTATTAAAAAACGATGAAGATTTTAAAACTTACACTTGTGGAGGTTTTTATCTGCAGCCTTTATTTATAGATAAACAAAAATGTGAGAATAAAGTGGATTATGAAGTTACAAAGAAAAATGCCTTAAAAGCCCTAGGTTACTCTAACAGCAATTTTGAGATATTAGGAAGTGTGGATAGTAGTTACCCTAATTCATGCCAAATTAAAAGTTTAAAAGTTAAAAAAGATGGGAATTTTTATAATTACGCGAAAATATTTGACAAAGATGACTTAAATACATTATTTAATTTAGTGGATAATCTTATTCATCAAACAATTGATGAAATAACCAAAGGACAGTTTAAAATCGAACCTAAGATTTTAGATAATAAAAAGAATATTTCTTGTGAATTTTGTCCTTTTAAAGATATTTGTTTTTATAAAGACAAAGATAAAGTTTATATTAATTCTGACAAAAACTTTTTAAAAAAGGAGGTTAAAAAAGATGGCGTGGACGAATGAACAATTAACTGCGATTCATAAAGATGGAACAAATATTATTGTATCCGCGGGTGCAGGCTCTGGTAAAACAGCAGTTTTATCGACAAGAGTTGTTGAAAAGATAAAAAAGGGAATCCATATTAATGAACTTCTTATTTTAACATTTACAAATGCAGCAGCTGGAGAAATGAAAGAAAGAATCAAAAAAAAGATTAAAGAATTAAATAAGCCGGAAGAACTTGATCTTTTAGAGTCCTCCTATATTACAACCTTTGACAGTTTTGCTTTGTCTATTGTCAAAAAATATCACTATATTTTAAATATTCCTAAAAATATTGCTATTACTGACAGTTCTATTTTAAATTTACAAAAAAAGAAAATACTAGATAATATTTTAGACAAGTATTATGAAGAAAAAACGAATGAAAAATTTAATCGTTTAGTCAAAGATTTTTGTTTTAAAGACGATAAAAGCCTTAAAAAAAGCCTTCTTTCTTTAGTGACTAAACTAGAAATTAGAACAGATAGACAAGAATATATGGCTTCTTATTTTAACAAATATTACCAAGAAAAAGCCATTAATCAATATCTTTCAATGTACAAAGATATACTAAGAGAAAATATTGAGGCCTTGTTTTTAGAAGTCGAGTTACAAAGTAATTATTTTGAAAAAGATTATGAGCAAAAAATATTAGATAGTATTTCTGCTTTAAAAAAAGAGGGTTCTTTAGATGAGTTAATAGCTCTTATTAACAGTGTTAAAATTCCTATTTCTCCTCGTAACAGTGAAGAAGAAACTAAAATGGCCCGAGAGAAGATAAGCGATTCTTTAAAAAATTTAAAAGATTTATGTGTCTATGGTTATCAAGAGGAGATTATAGATACGATTAAAAAAACAAAAGGTTATTTAGAAATCATTTTTGATATTTTAGAAGAATTTTTCAAACAGTTACAAGAATATAAAAACAAATATTGTTGTTATGATTTTAATGATATTGCTCAAATGTCACTAAAAATACTAAGAGAAAATAATGACATTAGAGATTATTTAAAACATTTCTTTAAAGAAATTATGGTCGATGAATATCAAGATACTTCGGACATTCAAGAAGAATTTATTAGTTTAATTAGTAATCATAATGTTTATATGGTAGGAGATATCAAACAAAGTATTTATCGTTTTCGAAATGCTAATCCATATATTTTTAAAAATAAATATGATAAATATAGTTTAAATACCGATGGCATTAAGATTGATTTATTAAAAAACTTTCGTTCTCGTGATGAGGTACTAGAAGATATTAATACTATTTTTAACCCAATTATGACTAATAATATAGGTAATGCTGAGTATACGGTTTCTCATCAAATGGTTTTTGGTAATACTTCTTATATTGAAGAAGGAGCATCTTCACAAAATTATCATATGGATATTTTAGAATATGAAGTTAGAAATAAAGAATTTAATAAAGAAGAAATAGAGTTTTTTACAATTGCTCAAGATATTAAGAAAAAAATTGAGCAAAAATACCCAATCTTTGATAAAGATAGTAAAACCGTTCATGACGCGAAATATGAGGATTTTTGCCTTATTTTAGACCGAAATTCTTCTTTTGATTTAGCTAAGAAAATTTTTGAATATTTTGAAATACCTCTTTGTTTATATAAAGATGAAGTTTTAAATGAAGACACAGATATTTATTTATTTAAAAACATTTTAACACTTCTTATTGGCATGAAAGATAAAAGTTATAATGATGAATTTAAATATGCTTTTACAAGTATTTTAAGAAGTTATTTATTTTCAAAAACTGATGATGAAATTTTTGCCTATTTTAATAATAAGCCTTTTTATGAATCTTCGTTATGGCAAAAATTATATCCTCTTAGTCAAAAGTTAAATCATCTTTCTTTAGAAGAAATAGCCGAAGAAATCTTGTCTTCTTTAGAATTTTACAATAAAACACGTTTAAAAGGTAATGTCCTTGAAAGTGAAATTCGTTTTGAAACTATTTTAAATATTGCTAGTAATTTAGGAACATTATCTTATGATATTTATGATTTTAAGGATTATTTAAAAGAACTTTTAGAAACCAATGAAAAGATTAAATTTAACACTGGTACAAATAGTTCTAACGCCGTTAAAATGATGAATATTCATAAATCAAAAGGTTTGGAGTTTCCTGTTTGCTATTTCTGTGGCTTATTTAAATCTTTTAGTAAAGAAGATTTAAAAGGAAATATTATTTATGACAATACTTTACCTATTTATATGCCTGATAGGTCTACTGGTATTAAGGAATCTATTTTAAAATTATTAATTCAAAATAAGATGATTCAAGAAGATGTATCTGAGAAGATAAGATTATTTTATGTAGCATTAACAAGAGTGAAAGAAAAAATGATTTTATTATTACCTAAAAATGAAAATAATGTTGAGTTAAAAGAGGATGGCATTGTTTATGAAAGTATTCGTAAAAAATATAATTCATTTGCAAGTATGCTTTACTCCATTCCAAATACGTTAAAAATCTATAAGAAAGATATTGATGTAGAAGCATTAACATTAACTAAAAATTATCTTTTAAAAAAGGATATTAATCAAACTATTATAAAGCAAGGTGAAAGAATAGATTTTATACCATTTCATTTTACAGAACAGGAAGTAACACACAGACGTTTTTCTAAAAAAATTAACCAGTTATTAACACCTAAAGAAGAAAGAAACATTGAGCTTGGTTTAAAAGTTCATAAAGTTTTTGAAAATATCAATTTTAAAAACTTTAAACCCGAATTGATTTGTGATTCATTTATCGAAGAGTTAGCTATAAATCTTTATCAGCAAGATATTTTTAAGGATGTTAAAGAAACTACTATTTTTCAAGAATATGAATTTATTTATAACGATGAAAATACAGAGAAACATGGCGTTATTGATTTATTAATAGAACATCCTACTCATATAGACATTGTGGATTATAAGCTAAATGATATTACAGACGCCCATTATCTTGAACAGTTAAATGGTTATAAAGATTATGTTCAAAAGAAAACAAATAAACCTATTCATTTATATTTATATAGTATTTTGGAAAAGAAATTATTAGAAATATGAAAAAAAGATCCACTTGTGATCTTTTTTTATTATAAATTTTCTAAGAAATCAATAGCTCTATTTTTAGTTAATACCGCGTCGGTGCAATTTAAAATGCCACATAGAACAAAATAGGCACCAGCAAGTTCTGTAATAATTAAGTTGCTAAATGGATTTACAAAAATTAAAATACTCATAAATATTTCAAGTAGAGCACTTAAAACCAAAAATAGCCAGCTTTTTTCTTCAAGTAATTTTAAGCGGATAGCAAAATCAATTTTAATAACAGCCATATATAATATCCAAATTCCAATAAAGACAGTTATTACTTGGGTAAAAGTAAATGGATTAATTAGCGTTAAAATTCCTAAAATAATACCCAATATACCATAAATCAAATTGAAACGAAATAATGATATTTCTCTTCTTTTTAAATAGGTATAAATTAAAACACATCCCATAATGATAATTAATAAACCAAAAACAATGCCAATAACCGTAAGACTAACATCTGGATAAACTAAGAATAACAAACCAACAATAGTTAAACAAATAGATAAAGCAATATCCATCCACATAATTTTACTGAATAACCGGTCAACATTGGTTAATAGTCTCTTTGTTCTTTTTCGAAATAAATTTCTTAAAAATTGAAATTTAGGCCTTTTTTCTTTATTTTCCTCATAATCATTATACATTTTACACACCTTCTTTTGCTTATTATAGCATAAGTTCTCTTTCTTTTGCAGTTTTATTCAGCAATATGAAATGGTGTGTTATCAAATTCTTTATCGATTAAAAATTCATGAATAATTTCTTCTTGATTTTCCACAGCCATTTCCTCGATACGATCAACACGACATTTTTCACTAAGTAAAATAGCCTCAATTTTTTTAACGGCATTTTCCACTTCATCGTTTACAACGACATAATTATATTTATTTATTTCATTAAGTTCATTATAGGCTACTTTAAAACGCTCGATAATTTGCTTATTATTCTCCTTACCACGAGCTTTAATTCTTCTTTTTACTTCACTCATGCTTGGAGCCATGATAAATATTAAAATTGTTTCAGGAAATATTTCTTTAATCTGTTTAGCTCCTTGAACATCTATTTCTAAAATAACATCTTTTCCTTGAGCGAGAAGTTTTTTTACTTCTTCTTTAGGAGTACCATAATACATCCCATATTGGACTTTAGCGTATTCTAAAAAATCATTATGGGCAATTTTCTGCTCAAATTCTTCAGAAGTCACAAAGAAATAATCCTTAGCATTTATCTCTCCATCTCGTTGAGGCCGAGAAGTATATGAAATAGAGACAGCTAAATTGGCATTTCTTTTTAAGAGCTCTTTTACAACCGTTCCTTTACCAGCACAAGTTGTACCTGAAATAATAATAAGCTGACCACTTTGTTTTTGTTTAATCATGTGTTTCATCCTTTACTTTTTTTATCTTTTGATTTGGTTTATTAAATATCTTGGCTAATTCTCCACTAGAACGCATCTTTTGATATTTTTTATCATTAAGCGGTAAATCAAATTCCCCAATATATTCATAAATACGAGGGTTAAACCCTATTTTAAATTCATTTAAGCCAAAATAAGGGTTTTCTTTAGAAAAATCGCCTGTTAGTCCATTCAATTCGGCATAATCATAATTTTTTTGATAATACTTTAATATTTCATCATGTAAATAATAATTGGCATCAAACGATTTATATTTTTTATCATAACCACTTATCAAAATTTGAATACGATTTTGATATTTTACAACTAAAGCACCAGCGATGTAAATTTTATCCTTTTTTGTATTTAAATCCGTCGCTAATTTAACATCTTGTTTGTAATTCAATATTTTCCGGTCCGAATCCATTTTTTTGTTTAAATTTCGTTGATTGTTTTCTCGATTTAGCATATTAACTAAACGGTTATTAACTTCCAATTCTTTTTCATATAAAACTCTAGAATTCATCAAAAATTCTTCGGAATTAATACTGACTAAAAATAAGTCAATCATATCATCTTTTTTAAAAACATTGTAATAGTCTTTATAATAATACTCATTAATCGTTCGTTTATTTTTAATAAATTTTTGCAAAATATCGATACCTGATTTTTCGGCTAATTCAATATGAAGTCCTTTATGATGAGCTCTTCTTATTTTATTACGAGTATTTTTAGAAACATTATTTAGTGAATAATTTTTCAAAGAAACAACTGCGCTAAAACGTGGCAAAATAGATTCAAAATAAAGATTATCTTTTAATTTTTTAAAGCCTGCTGCTTCCATTATTTTTAAAATATCATAATTCCAGTTGTAAGTTTTTAAGCCTGTCGATTTGTCTATTTCACTAATAGCAACTTCGGGATTAATTTTAATAAAAACAACTTTTTTCTTTTTATAATAATTCTTTAAAAGAATGGCAAATTCACTAACAATTTCTTGATTAAAATAATCTAAAATAAAGCCCTTTGGTGCATAACCATATTTATAATTCATTTTTAAAGATTTAAAGAGAATTAAACTTGCAGCTTTCAGCTGATTATATTCATTAAACATCCCAACAAGTTCATATTCATAACCATTTTCTCCCATTAATAGTGCATAGTTAAAAGTTTGATAATGTGTTCCTAATGGACTATTACGTACAAAGCTATTAAATTCATCTATTGTTAGTTCTCGGATGGTCATGGTATCACCCCTTTTAGTTGAGATTTATTATATCACAAATGCTTAAATTGTAAAGTCCCCCAAACGACAAAAAAAGCACTGATATTCATCAGTACTTTTAAAATCGTATTATTCAACGATTTCAGATACAACTCCGGCACCAACAGTACGTCCACCTTCACGGATAGAGAATTTAGTACCTTTTTCTAATGCTACTGGAGCAATTAATTCAACAGTCATATCTACGTTATCACCAGGCATAACCATTTCAACGCCTTCTGGTAACTCGATAACACCAGTTACGTCAGTAGTACGGAAATAGAATTGTGGTCTGTAATTTGAGAAGAATGGAGTATGACGTCCGCCTTCTTCTTTAGTTAATACGTAAACGCTAGCTTTGAATTTATGATGAGGTGTAACACTTCCTGGTTTAGCAAGAACTTGTCCACGTTCAACATCTTCACGAGCAATACCACGTAATAATACACCAGCATTGTCACCTGCTTGAGCAAAGTCAAGTGATTTTCTGAACATTTCAATACCTGTAACAACCGTTTTTCTTGTTGGTTTTAAACCTACAATTTCAACTTCGTCGTTAAGATTTAATACACCACGTTCAACACGTCCTGTAACAACAGTACCACGTCCTGAAATTGTGAATACATCTTCAATACTCATTAAGAATGGTTTGTCAGTTTCACGAACAGGATCTGGAATATATTCGTCAACAGCTTTCATTAAGTCACGAATAGATTGTTCAGCAGCAGGGTCTCCTTCAAGAGCTTTTAATGCAGAACCACGAATGATTGGACATTCACTATCATAACCATATTCGCCTAATAATTCACGAATTTCCATTTCTACTAAGTCTAATAATTCAGGATCATCAACTTGGTCACATTTGTTCATGTAAACAACAATTTTAGGAACACCAACTTGACGAGATAATAAGATATGCTCTCTTGTTTGTGGCATAGGTCCATCTGCAGCAGAAACTACAAGGATAGCACCATCCATTTGAGCAGCACCAGTAATCATGTTTTTAACATAGTCAGCATGGCCTGGGCAGTCTACGTGAGCATAATGACGTTTTTCAGTTTGATACTCAACGTGAGAAGTATTAATAGTAATACCTCTTTCTCTTTCTTCTGGAGCTTTGTCGATATCTTCATATGCAACAAAGTTACCAAATAATTTAGTAATAGCAGCAGTTAATGTTGTTTTACCATGGTCAACGTGACCAATTGTACCAATATTAACATGCACTTTTGAACGATCAAATTTTTCTTTTGCCATAATATTTTTTTCTTCCTTTCATCTCTTCTATTTTATCTAATGCTTGAATTAAATTCAAGTATTATTTTTAGTTAGCACTATTTTTCTTAATGATTTCTTCAGAAATAGATTTTGGTACTTCTTCGTAATGATCAAGTTCCATAACGAAGTTTCCACGACCTTGTGTATTACTACGTAAAGTAGTGGCATAACCAAACATTTCTGCAAGAGGAACCATTGCTGTAATTTGTAGTGCATTACCACGTGATTCTTGTCCTAAAGGACGACCACGACGGCTTGTTAAATCACCCATTACATTACCCATGTATTCATCTGGTACTGTAACACTTACTTTCATAATAGGTTCAAGTAAGACAGGTTTACATTTATTTTTAGCTTCTTTTAAAGCCATACTAGCAGCAATTTTGAAAGCCATTTCTGATGAGTCGACATCATGGTAAGAACCATCAAATAAAGTTGCTTTAACATCAACCATAGGATATCCGGCTAAAATACCACCAGCCATTGCTTCTTGCAATCCTTTGTCTGTTACTGGAATATATTCACGAGGAACAACACCACCAACGATAGCGTCAACAAATTCATAACCTTTGTCTTTGTTAGGTTCAAAACGTACCCAAACATGACCATATTGTCCACGTCCACCTGATTGTTTAATATATTTACCTTCACATTCAGCCGTTTGTGTTAATGTTTCACGGTAAGCAACTTGAGGACGGCCAATATTAGCTTCGACGTTAAATTCACGTTTCATACGATCAACTAGGATATCTAAGTGTAATTCACCCATACCACTAATGATTGTTTGACCAGTTTCTGCATCTGTTTTATATTTAAATGTTGGGTCTTCTTCTGCTAATTTTTGTAAAGCAATAGCCATTTTTTCTTGATCAGCTTTTGATTTTGGTTCAATAGCTTCATCAATAACTGGTAATGGGAATTCCATACCTTTCATAATAACAGCATTTTTTTCATCACATAATGTATCTGCTGTTGTTGTATTTTTAAGACCTACAGCCGCAGCAATTTCACCACAGTAAACTTCTGTAATTTCTTGACGATGGTTAGCATGCATTTGTAAGATACGGCCAATTCTTTCTTTAACATCTTTTGTACTGTTTAAGACATAAGAACCACTTGTTAATTTTCCTGAATATACACGGAAGAACGCAAGACGTCCAACAAATGGGTCTGTCATAATTTTAAATGCTAAAGCTGTGAATGGTTCAGAATCACTAGGATGACGTTTAACATCTGCACCTGTTTTTAAATCTGTACAATCAATAGCTTCAATATCTGTTGGAGCTGGCATGTAATCCACAACAGCATCTAAAAGTAACTTAATACCTTTATTTCCTAATGCATCTGCGCATAATACTGGGAAGAATTTATTTTCAAGGGTACCAACACGAATACAATGTTTGATTTCCTCAATTGTTAATTCTTCGCCATTTAAATATTTTTCCATCATAGCATCGTCGAACTCAACAACAGTTTCAACAAGTTCATTGTGTTTTTGTTCAGCTAAAGCTTTTAAATCGGCTGGAATTTCAATTTCTACAGTATCTTCATGTTGACCACCGTCATAATGATATGCTTTCATACTAACTAAATCAATAATGCCATTGAAATCATTTTCGGCACCAATAGGCCATTCAATCGGTTTGGTATCAACACCTAAACGATCTTTAATTGTTTTTAATGAGTATGCAAAGTCGGCACCCATTTTACCCATTTTATTACACATAATCATACGTGGAACTTTAAATTCATTAGCTTGACGCCAAACAGTTTCAGTTTGTGGTTCAACACCCGCTTGAGCATCTAAAAGTGCTACGGCACCATCTAATACACGTAAACTACGAGAAACTTCAACAGTAAAGTCTACGTGGCCTGGAGTATCGATAATATTTAAACGATAACCTTTCCAAAGAGCTGTTGTTGCCGCTGAAGTAATTGTGATACCTCTTTCTTTTTCTTGGTCCATCCAGTCCATTTGTGATTCACCATCATGTGTTTCACCAATTTTATGAATTTTACCTGTATGGAATAAAATTCTTTCCGTTGTCGTTGTTTTTCCGGCATCAATGTGAGCCATAATACCAAGGTTTCTTACTTTGTCAATTGAGACATCTCTTGCCATAGTTCACTCTCCTACCATCTATAATGAGCAAATGCTTTATTTGCTTCGGCCATTTTGTGAGTATCCTCACGTTTTTTAACAGCACCACCAGTGCCATTAGAAGCATCGATAATTTCCATAGCTAATTTATAAGCCATACCTTTACCGCTTCTATTTTTAGCGTAATTAACAAGCCATCTTAATGCTAAAGCTTGTCCTCTTTCGTCACTAACTTCAATTGGAACTTGGTAATTACTTCCACCAACACGACGAGATTTAACCTCTAATGCTGGCGTAATGTTTTCTAAAGCGCTTTGATATACTTCGATTGCAGGACGTCCTGTTTTTTCTTCAATAATATCAAAGGCTTCGTAAAGAATATTTTGAGCTGTACCTTTTTTACCATCTTGCATAATTTGGTTGATTAATTTTGTAACAACTTTAGAATTATAAATTGAATCTGGTAAAACGTCTCTTTTTTCTGCTCTTCTTTTACGCATTTTTACTTCCTCCTTCTATTATTTTGTTTTTGGTCTTTTTGTACCATATTTACTACGTCCTTGTTTACGATTTTGAACGCCTTGAGTATCAAGTGTTCCACGAACTACATGATAACGTACACCGATAAGGTCTTTAACACGTCCACCACGTACTAATACAACACTATGTTCTTGTAAGTTGTGTCCTTCACCTGGAATATAAGTATCAACTTCTCTTCCGTTTGAAAGTCTTACACGAGCATATTTACGTAATGCTGAGTTCGGTTTCTTTGGAGTTTTTGTACCTACACGAGTACAAACACCACGTTTTTGAGGACTTGATGTATTTGTTTGTTTTCTTTCAAGAGTATTATATCCAACATTTAATACTGGACTTTTACTTTTTCTTGTTTTCTTACCTCTACCTTTTTTTACGAGTTGGTTAATAGTAGCCATAACTTTCTCCTTTCCATTTACACACATCCTGGTGTATCAAATTTATTTTTAAATACGGTTTTACCTGAGTAAAACCACAATTTAAAATCATAAATATGATAGCATTTTACTTTTTAATCGTCAAGTTTTTTCTTATCTAAATTTTTTGTTTCATAATTGCCACATTTAATATAAGCTTTATATTCAAAAAATTGCTTATCATTTTTTATATTCACATAACCTTGACACGTTTTGTCTTTCACAGTGGTTGTTTCAATAACGTTAAGTTTTAATAATTCTGTAAGAGTTAAATGCATTTCTTCTTCAGGATATAAACCGGATTGCTCAATATATTTTTGAGTCGTTTCTGCTAACTTTGTTTCAAAATCTTTATATTCTTTGGTTTCTTTTTTATATGAAATAGCAATCAAAGTTAAGGCCAAAACAAGAAGCATCATGATGATTCCCCAAATAATACTTATTTTATGCATTTTCTGTAAATTTATGTTTTCCATTAAAAGCCATCCGTCTCATAAGAAGCACAACTTATATAAGCTTTATAAGAAGTATTTTTTTTCTCAACATAACCATCACATACATCATCATTCGTTGTCATTTTAGAAAGAGTTAAATAGCCTTCATCAATAAGGTTATCAGAATAAATAAATTCGTCGTCATCTAATTCATTTTCTCTCGCATATTTTTTGGCAGCATTAAGTAAATTTCTTTCAATGGTTGTATAATTTTCTTTCGTCGAAGTATTGCCATTAAGCGTGATATCAAGGTCTTTATAAAGATTATTTATCATAATTGCTGCCACAAAAACAGCCACAAGAATTATGCTGGATAATAATAGCATTTCTTTTAAACCCCAACCTCTATTATTTAAAAACATCTTAAACACCTAACTTCTTTTCTAAAGCATTTTTAAGAAAAATAGCTCCAAAGCCATAACTTGATTCACCATTATTTGCTTTGTATTCATAATACTTATAACCTAATCCTTTACATACATAATAATCTCCTTCAGAAAGGTTTATCGTTTGTTCACTCAAGCAAACTAAAGGTTTTTGATTATTTTGGGCTCTAAAATAATCAAAAGTAAAGACACCCAACCACAAAGCTACTAAAACAATTAAAATTATTTTTAATATATTTATAATACTTTTTTTCATAATTTGCCTCATTTCCTAAAGATATTATAAAGGATTTTTCGATTTAAAACAACCGCTTTATTTAAAGGATAAACAATTACAAATGCACAATGATTTCGATAAGTTCATTTAATTTTATACTACGTTTTTCATCTATTCCTACATCATAAAGAATGATTCCTGTCATTTGGCATTCCTTTTGTAAAGTTTTATTTCTATTAAAAATATCTTCCGCCTTTAATGCGATTTCATCATCTTTAAGCTGTTTATTCCACTCAAAATCATCACCATATTTTTTAAGACATTTTTCTATGTTTTCTAATGAAGCGTTAGGATAGCCTAAAATAAAGATTTTTACTTCTTTAAATTTATCCAATTTCATTAAATCTGTTGGTAAAAAATCATAAATATCAAAAACAATATTTTGACCATAATAAATCGTATTATTGTAATAATAATTCACTAAATTATTAAAAAAAGAAAATTCCATTTCTTTTGTGTGTTCTTTTAGTGAATTATCGTAAGCATCTAACAAATAATCAAAATTTAAAGTAACATAACCTAATTTTTGCAAATAATTACTAACCGTTGTTTTACCAGCCCTTTTGCTACCTGCTAGAATAATTAAATTTCCTTTCTTCATACTTTTCCTCTTTTCCCTACAAAAAAAGCCGAGACTACTCGACCTTTTCCATTAATTAAGCAAGTTCTACTTCAGCGCCAGCTTCTTCAAGTTGTGCTTTAATTTGGTTAGCTTCTTCAGTTGGAACGTTTTCTTTAACATTTCCACCATTATCAGCTAAACCTTTAGCTTCAACAAGTCCTAATCCTGTAATTTCTTTTAATAATTTAATTACAGCAATCTTGTTTCCTCCAGCACTTTTTAATACGACAGTCTTATTTGTATCTTCTTCTTGTGCAGCAGCTGCAGGAGCAGCAGCAACAGCAACAGCACTTGGATCTACTCCAAATTCTTCTTTCATTGCGTCAACTAATTCTTTAACTTCAAGAATAGTCATTTCTTTTAATGATTCAATAAAATCTTCTTTTGTAATTTTAGCCATTTTAATCAATTCCTTTCTAGTTTTCTTCCTTTTGCTCACTATATAAGTTTAGAGCAATGGATAAGTTACGAACATGTTCCATCATACCAGCAGCAAGCATTGTTAATAATCCTTCACGTGAAGGTATTGTAGCATATTCGTTGATTGTAGCTAAATCAGCTACTGAGCCAGAGATGATACCAACTCTAATTTCAAGTTTTTCATGTTCTTTAGCAAAGTCTGCAACAACCTTAATTGGTTCAAGTAAATTTTTACCAAATAAGATAGCATTTGGACCTTCTAAGAAACCATCAAAACTTAAGTTTAGTTCGTCTAAAGCTCTTTTTAATAATGTGTTTTTGTAAACTTTTACTGTCGCATCAGTTTCTCTAAGTTTTTTTCTTAGCTCAGAAAGTTCTGCAACGGTTAAACCTTGATATTGAAATAAAATAACAGATTCGCTATCTTTAATGTTATTAACAATATCATTTACAGTTTCTTTCTTTTGAGCAAGAATCTTTGTGCTAGCCATAACTTTTCCTCCTTTGCTTAACTATCAAAAAAGCCCCTCCGATTGGACGAGCTTAAATAGACTAGGTCTAATTTAGTAAACGTCCCTCGGCAAGATTATTAAGGATATTCCCCTTGCTGTCTTCGGTATTGCGCTTTTTCTGATGTTTATTATAATATGTTATAAATTAAATGTCAAAAGAATTTTGATCTACTTTAATTCCTGGGCCCATTGTTGTTGAAACACTAATAGAAGTGATAAATTTTCCTTTAACACTAGCAGGTTTCAATTTTGAAATAGATTTGACAACATATTCTAGGTTTTCTTGTAAAGCTTTTTCATCGAAAGATACTTTACCAAGAACACCATGAATATTTCCATAAGAATCTGTTCTAAATTCAACCATACCTTTATTAATGTCTTCAACTGCTTTGGCAGGGTTTGGTGTAACGGTATTTGTCTTAGGGTTTGGCATTAAACCTTTAGGTCCTAAAATTTTACCGATTTTACCAAGTTCAGGCATCATATCTGGAGTAGCAACGATGACATCAAAATCAAACCAGTTTTCTTTTTGAATTTTTTCAATCATGTCTTTTTCACCAACATATAATGCACCGGCAGCTTTAGCTGCTTCTGCTTGAGCACCTTTAGCGATAACTAATACACGTTTTGTTTTTCCAGTACCATTTGGTAATACTAGAGAACCACGTAATTGTTGATCAGCTTTTTTAGGGTCGACATTAAGCTTCATTGCAAAATCAACAGTTCCATCAAAATTAGTAACTGATGTTTCTTTTGCTAAATGAATAGCTTCATTAACGCTGTAAGAAGTATTTTTGTCTAATTTCTTACTAGCTTCCACATATTTACGACCAAATTTTTTCATGATTTCCCTCCTAACTGTGGTATTTTAAGCGGACTATTTAAGTTTAAATTATTCTTCAGTTTGTTCTTCTTTATTTTTTCCAATTACTTCAACTTCAGCAGTTGTACCTTCTTTAACGTCTGCTTCCATTTCAGCTAATTCTTCTTCACGTTTTTCTCTTTCAGCTTCTTCTGCTTGAGCTTCTTTTTCTTGTTCAGCTAATTCGACATCATTTAAACCTTTAACAGCAATACCCATATTACGAGCAGTACCTTCAACAGTTTTCATAGCTTCTTCTACAGTATAAGCATTTAAATCAGGAAGTTTTGTTTCAGCAATACTTCTTAATTCGTCTTTTGTGATGGTTGCAACAACTTCATTAGCACCTTTTTTACTTGCTTTTTGAATTTTAGCAACTTTTTTAAGTAAGAATGCAGCTGGTGGAGTTTTTAATACGAAGTCAAATGATCTATCATCATAGATAGAGATTTCGCAAGGAACAACATCACCCATTTTGTCTTTAGTTGCATCATTGAACTTTTGACAAAAATCTTGAATGTTAATACCAGCAGGACCTAAAACAGTACCAACTGGTGGAGCTGGATTTGCTTTTCCAGCAGGAATTTGTAATTTTACTTTTTTTACGACTTCTTTTGCCACGAAAACACTCTCCTTTCTTTGGATTTTATTGTTTTTAACGTGTAAGTGGTCATGGGCAAGTCCGCGCTGAAAGTCCCTCCCACTTCATTGCTTCAAAGTACAAACACTTCGATGCAATTAAGATATTAGCATAAAAGGAAGGTTTTGACAAGCAAATTATCCTTCCTTTTAAAAATTTTATAATTCTATAAACTATTGTAATTTGTTTACTTGGAAAAGTTCTACTTCGACACTTGTTTCTTGTCCAAATAAATCTATCGTTACTGTTAGGCGACTATTTTCAGCATCAATAGTATGAATAGTTCCTTCCATTCCTTTAAATGGTCCATCAACGATACTTACTTTATCACCAATAGCAAGTTCAGATTCCACATCAACGCGACTCATGCCCATATTAACTAAAATATGATCTATTTCTTGTGGAGGAATCGGTGTTGGTTTAGCACCTTTACCACTTGAACCAATAAAGCCAGTAACACCTGGCGTATTACGAACAATATACCAAGCTTCATCGCTCATAATCATTTCCACTAAAACATAACCAGGAAACATTTTTTTCTTTTTTTCTTTTTTGACACCATCTTTTACTTCCACTTCAGTAATTTCTGGAATGATAATTCGAAAAATATGATCTTGCATCCCCATTGATTCGGTACGCATCTCAAGTTTTTCTTTAACGGCCTCTTCATGGCCTACATAAGTGTTAACAACATACCATAATTTTTCCATTAAAATGCCCCCTTAACCCATGACAATAACGCTGTTAATAATAAGAAGAAAACAATAAGTAATGCCACAATAAGAATTGTCGCAACCGTATAAGTCACAACTTCCTTAGCACTTGGGAAAGTGACTTTTTTCATTTCACTTTTTACTTCCTTTAAATAACTTGGTTTTTTTTCTTTTTGAGCTTTTGCTTTTTTTGCCTTTGCCATTCTTTCACCTCAATATTTTTCCAAAATAAAAACACTCACGTGCTTCTTATATATAAAGTATCACAACAACTGAGTGTTTGCAAGTTTTTTTAAGCTTTTTTTGTTGTAAAATCTGAGATAAACCAATCATCGTTATTCTTTACCAAATCAAAATGATAAAACTCATTTCTAGGACATGTTCCATCTTCAAGACAATATTTAATGTTTGTATAAGTTTCAATTTTTTCGTCTGTCGCTTTTTTTAAAACTATTTTTTCTTCCGTGACATCATTAAGAGCAATAGCACTTTCATAATAAATATCATCAAAAACGCCTTTTTTAGATATATATAAATCTTCTGTAACTAATATATCGGTTCTTTTATTGACAGCGCCAAACTGATTCCAATAAAAATTATAAATATCATCGGTTACCAATGATTTAAGTCCCGTAAAAAATTTAGAGTCTAAAACTATATAATTTTCATTTTCAGAAGCTGTAAAATCTTTAGAAACTTCACTAGCAGAATAATATTTTGTTTGCAAAAAATAATCTTTTAAAACTTCTCTTTTACTTTCTACTAAATTACGTACTTCTTCTTCACTTAAAGGTGATGTGTTTTGAAACTCAATTTCGTCTTTATTGTCTTTTTTGGAACTATCGTCGATAACAGGCGTTTCTATCGTCACATCATCTTTGGTACGTTCAAAAGAAAAAACTCTGACAATGACAATACTTAAAGCCACAAAAACAGCAACAAAGGCTATAAATTTAATAATTTCTTTCTTATTCATAATCTTCCTCCTTTAAAGCATCTTTGATTTTTGCTCGAATTCTTTGAATTGTATTATCGATTTGTTTAGGACTCTTATCTAGTCTCTTAGCTATTTCTATATAGTCTAGACCATTCGTTAAATAAGTAAAGACTTCTTTTTCTTGTAGAGAAAGTCTATCACTCATTTTTTCAATAGCATTATGGTAAGACGTTTCATTAAATATTTTTTTAAAAGGATCTGCTTCATCATCTTTCAAAACATCTCTTAAAGGCAAGCCATTTTCATCATAATCATAGTCAAGTGACAAACTTTCTTGAGCCATTTGACTTTTTATCGTTTTATTTTTATAAATATAGTTGAGTAAACGTCTATCAACGCAAATACCGATAAAAGTTTTTAAGCTAGCGTCTTTTGAAGAATCATATTTGTTTAAAGCATCGGCAAAACCAACATTGGCTTCTTGAATTAAATCGTTTAAATCTATCCCCAATTTCTGAGCACTTCGAACATATTTTTTAATAACCCCCTTTATAACGGGTTCATAAGTTTTATAAAGAGTCGTTCTTACTTCATCATTTGATTCACAAATCATATCTAAAAGCATTAATTCCTCTTCTTCATAACTCATATAAGCCCTCCCATTTTGTAAATTAGTAGAGCTGCAGCGACCGATGCATTTAGACTATTTACATTTCCTTTCATAGGAATTTTAACCATTTCATCACAGTTTTTTTCAACGATATGGCTAATTCCTTTGCCCTCATTTCCTACAACAAGGACTTTTTTATCCGCGAATGATACTTCACGACAATCCGCACCTTGCATATCGCTTCCATAGACAAAAAAGTTATTTTTTTGAAGTTTTTTTATGGCATCAGTCAAATTAGAAACCTTGACAATAGGAACATTTTCTGTGGTACCAACACTCGTTTTAATAACAACATCGGTAACCGAAACACTTCTATCTTTAGGTATAATAATGCCATCTACGCCGGCTGCTTCACAAGTTCTTATAATAGCGCCAAAGTTGTGTGGGTCTTCCAAATGATCTAATAAAACCACGAAATTTTTATCATACATGCTTTCTAAAGATTGATATTTAAAATCATCCCTTTCAAAAACAATACCTTGATGATTTTCTTTCGTCATTTTATTTAACATTAAATTATCAACTGTTACATAATGAATTTTATTTTCTTTCAAATAATCGAAAACTTCTAAATCTTTTTTTGCTTTACTTATATAAACTTTCTTTATCTCTTTTGGATTTGTACTTAGTAAAACATTTTTACCATACGATAACATATTGACCTCCTAACTGCTTTTACTAGCAACCTAAAAAAGTTGTATTTATTATAGCACATTTTTTATTAACAAGTAAAAACTACCATCTAAATTTTGGTAGCATTTGGGGTGTTATGTTTAGTCTGTACTCTTTTTCTAACCATTTCTTTTCCAACAAGAGTTGGATTATACCATCCCAAGCAATTATCAGATTCATCTGATGATTTTTCAACATTTGGAACTCGGCAAGCGGCATTTACACAAGTAGAGCATGTTTTTTCTAGTTCTTTTTTGATATCCGCCCTTGCCTCTAAAGATGACGAAATTTCATATTCACGATAATATTCTTCTAATGCTTGTCTAATTAAAATTGTTAATTCAGATATTGATTCTTCAGTAAGTTGATTTAATCTCAAATAATATTTTATTAACTGTTCTTTATTTAAAATACAAAATTGATTAGCATTAGAAAAACAAAACTTTTTCTGTAAAGGAACCATCGCTAATTGATTGTCAAAAAACATTAAACCATCAGTCAAAGATTCTGTTAAAAATAATTCTCCCTCTTTTTTATGACAAATTATTTTTTTTCCATTAATACTTACAACTACTAAATTTTTTAAATTGTATAGTTTCATAATATTTTTGCTATAAATTATAGCATCCTCGCTTTCATGCCCATATTCTAACAAAACAAAAATTAAATGTCTATATTAATATTTTGTTTATTCCTTTTAAATTTTGGGATTAAAAATGAAATTTTAATTTATTTCTTTGATATATTGCAATTATCATTTTTAAATTTACCAATACATGTTTTTTATCTCTCTAATTTTTTACATTTCGTATAGTTAACTCTTTTTTATCAAAAAAATAGCGAAAAAAATGCCAACATTTGAAATGTCAGCATTTTACATAACTATGCCATATTATTATACAATGTGAACAAATTGTCATCTGTGGACAACTTTATCATTTTTTATTTTTAACAATTCCTTATTTTAAAAGGATTTACTAAGCTATTTACCACAACAATTTTTATATTTTTTACCGCTGCCACAAGACCTTTTGTATTAGGGATTTTGGCAGCTCTTGGGAGCACTTGGCTCGTTAATTCGGCACTTGGTTGCACTCCAGTGCACTCCGTAGCACTCGGAAAACCTAGCAGAACTTATCTAAAAACGTATCTAAAAAATAACGATTTTGAATAAATTACAACTTTTATATAATTTATTTATGCCTATGTGAAATTTCAAAATTTTCTAAATTTTGAGTTTCGGAGGAAGCATATTCTTGATGTTTTACGAGTTTTTTGTGTGTTGGAAATAATCCACCACAGACTGTTGAGATTTGATGAATATCAGTAATACTTCCATCTGATAAATAATTTGTTCTAACTCTTTCTAGATTGCAATCTATACCATCAGTCAATGACCAATATGATATACCATCAAGTTGTACGCCTGATTCTCTAATAATATCTGATATTTCTTCAATTTTTTGATGTTTATATGAATAAACTTGCTCAAGTGTAACATCATGATTATTGCCAAATAATCTTGGTATTTGAGTTTTACCTAACGACATATCAAATTCAGTAATTTGAATTTTTTTTCCTGTTCTTTCTTGCAAAATTCTAAAATCTTCAAAACAACGTCTAATCTTATTTTCATCTTCACCGATTGTTATGTGCATCTGCGAACCCAAAGTATCAATAAGTCCAGGCCTCTTAGAATCGATTTCATCTAACACTTCAAATACTTTTTTTCTTCTTTCATCATCTTCTAAGAATGGTTCGTTATATAAGAAACTTATGCCATCAGGTTTATGTTGTAAAGCATAATCAAAAGCTGGTAGAAGTTCATCCATGGTTATACCATATTTACTTTCCCATATATTATAATATTCTCCATTAGCATTTTTTTCAAAACTAACAATTTCATTAAATAAATCTACTGCATTTATTAATGGTATATCTTGTCTATTAACATTAAGCCTATGATTTTGATTATAGTCATTTATAAAATCAATACTTTCTTTAACATAATCTTTTATAATTTCTAATATTTCTTCTTTAGATTTTCCAACAAATAGGCTTTCCATACCATCTTTTACTAACAATGAATGATATCTAACTTGTTTGCCATTTCGATATGCAAAATCTAAATCTCTTTTTGCAAAATAAAAATCAAATCTTTTATCAGGATTATTCTCATCATATAAATCATTTACTACATTATATATTCTTCCAGATCCTATTAACATACTATTAAAACTATCTAAGTTACTATTTAACAAAACCATTTCTTCATATAAATCATCTGTTTTAAGTTGATCTCTTTCTGTAGAAACAAAATGATGACTCATATCAAATATTTCTTCATAATTGGTAGGATATTTATTTTTAATAAACTCTCTTAACCAAGACATAATTTCAGGTGAATTATTTGATACTGCATTTTTGATTATATCTATATCATTTTCTTGAATGCCACAATGTCTAAGTTTATTTTTTATCTTAGTTTCTCTATCTGCATCATGAAATACCATAGTATCTTGATAACTCTTAAAAACTCTTTTCTTAAAATCATCCAAAGGTAAAGTAATCAAGTTTTCTAAATCTTCTTTGCTATAATTATGTTTTATTTGGTCACAGTGAATAATAAAATCAATTAATTCATTATTATCATTACATTGTATTATAGATAATAAATCTATTTGTTCTGCACTAAAATATCCACCAACTATATTTGTATTAACTTGTAAATTATTTACATCCATAACTATCTTCCCCTAGTTATATTATATCATTAAAATAAGGCATATTTGTTTTAATTTTTCAAATTTTATTATAAAAATGATTTTTAGATACGTTTTGTATTCAATTTGAAAGCATTGTCTTAATATGTGTTTTGCCCTTATTTTATACGGGTCCACGGGCTTATTTACCACAACAGTTGTTGTACTTCTTACCACTTCCACAAAGCGATCAATTAAAACAACCAAGTAATTTTTTGCATGAAAATTGAGCTTTCTTAATCATAAGTTTTAATAACTTACTCGAAAATTGTAAGAAAGTGATGCCTAATTTTCTGGAAAAACGGTTTTAACTTATCTAAAAAAATCAATTTTTACTATAATATTTTTCTTGATTCTTCTGATATATCTATTTGAGTTGGATCTACAGTATAACCCTTTCTAGCAAAATATCTAATTCTTTCAGCCATTTTATATTGTTCTAATAATTCACCTGGAATCATTTCTTCATAAGTACCATTGAAAGCTAATCTTTCAAATTCTTTTTCACCATATAATTCTTTTAAGGTTCTACACATTTTAACATTATTCAAATAATATAATGCTGGAAAATGAATCAAATTATACTTTTTAGCAAAATCTAATGTATGCATTTCTATAAGACCTTCATTTAAAATAGAACCTCCACTTGTTAATTTTGATTGTTCTTCATAATTAAAGTGTTCTTCTTTTGTAACATCAATTACTAAATGCATTGTTTCGTGTATCATTGAAGATAACATCTTTGTAGCATTCATTACACTTTCTTCAACAGATACTTCTGGTTGTTTGCTTTCAGCATCAGGTGTAAAGCAAATCATATCATGATATTTAAAAGCACCTACATCACCATTGATTCGATCCCCAAAACTTTCAGCATATGCTTGTGCTTCTCCTCTATCAAAAATTTTTATACCATTACCATTTGCTATATTGAGTAACTTAGTTACTAATATTTCATCTGTTATTCCATATTCTTGTATCATCAACGGAATATAAGTTTGAGCAAACATTTGTGATACTACAATATAAAAATCTTTATTAGATGAATATTGTCCTCTCATTGATTTTAATTGTTTAACAGTTTCTCGCATCTTATTTAAATAATATGGATTTTCTGCAACAGTTTGCTCTGATTCTGGATTTCCATATAATTCTATAAATCGAGGAATATATTCTGATTTTTCTTCTTCCTTTGATAATGTTATTTTATTAATACTATTTATTAGAGTTTCATATCCCATATTTTATCACTCCTATAATAATTATAACATACTACTTGTTTTTATGGCTGATTTAGTCAAAAAACTTATCCAAAACTTATCTAAATGCCTTTTTTGAGATAAAATTACCTAAAAATTGTAAGTAGTAAAAAACTCGCAACCCCTTTATTTTAGGGAGTTTGTGAGCTTATTTACCACAACACTGTTTATATTTGCGTCCTGAGCCACATGGTTTTTAAATTGTGAGATTTTGGAAGTTTTTGAGAGCGTTTGAGCCCATTTTTTCTCACTTTTTTGCTTTTGAGAGCTTCCGAGAGCACCCGAGAAACCTAGCAGAAGGTATCTAAAAAGGTATCTAAAATTTTAAAATGGCTCTTTTTCGAGAAAAATTTGTACGGCTTATCTATGCATGCCTGTTGGTTCAGTTTTCTCCTCTTGATTTGCATAGGAATTAAGTATAATTTCTAATTCATCTATACTTTTTTCTTGTAATCTTTTTTTAACCATGTTCATTGTATCAATTCTTTGACTTACATCTTCTAATGGTATATGAGAAAATTTACCTGCATCAGCCATTCTTCCTATTATATCATTTATTAATGAGTCATTATTTTGATATTCTTGTTGAGCTTGCTGATTATGTGATTGATTTCTTATCATATTCTTTTCATCTTGAGTAACTGTAATTTGATGAATCTCGCCAGATTCAAAACGAACTTCATAAGTTGAATCTGGATAACCAGTAACACTTATTATCTCTGAAACTTTTCCTAAATTAGAATTTTTTGTTTCAATGAAACTAATTAAATTTTTTTCAAAGTCGTCATAATTTGAAGTAGATGTTTTTTTTATTTCTGGCATTTGAATCTCTTTATCAGATTGTTGTTGAACTGGTTGTAGTGGTGATTCTGGTGTTAAAGGTGATTGAACTTCTGGAATAACTTCTTGTTTTTTACTACCATTTATGAATTCTTGTAACTCTTCATTACTATAACCTGAAAATTGTTCACTTAAATTTTTTATTTGTAATTGACTCAAATGATAATCTTCTGGAACCATTAAATCTTTTCTTATAGCCTTACCAATTAATTCATCTCTAGTAGCTTTAGCTTCTTGTCTTGCTTTTTCTTCTGCTTCCTTTTGCTTTATTGAATCAGCTACTTGTTCATAAGTCATACCTTGATATTCTTGTGGTATAGTTTTATTACCTAGATCATATGCAGTATATAAACTACGATTGCTCTTAAGCCTTTCATTTTCAGAACTGTGGATTAAATTATAAATATCTTCTTGTTCTTTTTCGATTGCTCTTTGCTGTTGCCTTTCTTTTACCATTTCTTGATATCTTTGGTAATAACTTTCATATACTGGCAATGCTCCTTGATAAAGTTTTAGATCATCAGATACTTTGCTAAATCTTTCTTTTAAATTAGATATTTGATTTGCATTTCTCAAAAGATTTCTTACTTGCTCTTTACTTTGTTGAAATTGTTGATACTCCTCTGGATACCTTTCAGCAATTTGTTTTGAGAAATATGATCCAAGTGTTTCCATAGAAATTGTTCTTAATCTTTTTTCTATTTCTAATCTTTCATTTTCGATTCTGTTAATTTCTTGTTGCAAATTAATTAGTTCAATTTCTCTTTGTTGTCTTTCTCTTTCTCTTGCAAGTTCATCTTCCATTTTTTGTTGATCTATTTCCTGTTTTTGTCTTCTTAAATCAGCCATATTCTTTTCATGCAATTCATTTTCTTTTTCTATATCTGCTTTAATTTCCTCAATTTGTTTTGCGTAAGGATTAGAATATTGTCTTGATTCTTCATATGAAATAATTCTATCAGGATCAATTCCAAAAGAAGCTGCTTGATTAACATTTCTATCTACATATGCTGCATTTTCTCTTGCATTATTATTATACATTTTAAGTATATCATTTAACTCTTTAATTTTCTCGTAATATCTATCCTCTTCTAATCTTATTTTTTCATCTATATCCATAAACATACCTCACTTATAATACAATTATACCATAATTTTGTCTCTTTTTTCTATTTTTTTATTTTCGATGTTCAATGTCATTTTGGCACTGGACACATTTTCATCTTTTTTTTATTATAAAAATCTCTAAAATTCCTTATAAATAAAGGAAATGTTGCAATTTTTAGTCGTACAAAATTTTGTATTTTAACCCCATTTTTGGGTATCTAGATACCTTTTAGATACTCAGCGGAAGGTATCCAAAAAGGTATCTAAAAATAATTTTAATTTTTTGAGGCATCAAAAAAGCCTTATTTTACAAGACTTTTACTATCTTCCACAACAATTTTTGTACTTCTTCCCCGATCCACATGTTGTAGGAACTCCCATATTTATAATACTTATAATATTTATAATATTATTGATATTTCAAGGCTTTAGC
>CAKOOQ010000016.1 GCA_934098555.1 uncultured Bacilli bacterium | reverse complement strand
TTATACCTTTTCGTATGTGATGATACTAAAAAGTTAAATGCTATTTATGAGGGTGATAAATTGATGAAAAAGTTAATGAAAGAAAATGAAGATTTATTAAAAGACTTTGATGAAATGCTTTATTATGACCGAGACAAAATGTTTTTAAATGCTTGCTATGATAAAGGCTATAACAATGGTAAAAATGAAGGAAAACAAGAAGAACGCCTACAAATTGCGAAAGAACTTCTCAAAAAGGAAATGTCAATTCAAGATATTGCAGAAATAACAGGTTTAACAAGAGATGCCGTGTTAAGTTTGCAAGATGAAAAAAATTCAGATTAATCTGGATTTTTTTGCTAAAGAAGGAGGAAAAGAAATGTTTGTAAATGTTTTAACAGAAATAAAAAGTAAAAAGTTAGATAAAAGTTTTATTTATAAAGTCCCTTTTTCTTTAGAAGAAAAAATAGCCGTTGGTAAAAGGGTTTTAGTCCCTTTTAATCGTCTTACTTTGGAAGGGTATGTTTTGTCTATTACAAAAGAATCTTATCCTAACGCTCGAGAAATATTGGATGTGTTAGATGAAGAACCTGTTTTAACAGAAGAAATGATGCAACTTGGTCTTTTTTTGCAAGAAAAGACGTTAGCCAGTTTAACAAGTTGCTATGATGCTATGCTTCCTAAAGCCTTAAAAGCTAAAAAAAGAACCCATATTGCTATTAAATATCAAAGCGTTTTAAATTTAACTATGTCTTATACGGAAGCCTTTGAACAATGTCAAAATGAGGCCCAAGAAAAGGTAATAAAGCTATTTATAAAGACTCCATTTGTTTTAAAAAATAAGGCTAATGAAATAAGTTCTTCGGCCGTGAAAACTCTTTTGAAAAAAAATATTTTAAAAGAAGAAAAAAAAGAACAGTATCGTTATGAATTAAAAAAGGAAAGAAAACAAGAAAAAGTTTTAACGGCAGATCAACAAGCTGTTTATGAAAAAATAAAAGCCGGTTTTAATACAACTAAAACATATCTTTTACATGGTGTTACGGGTTCTGGTAAAACCGAGGTTTATATAAAGCTTATTAAAGATGTTCTAAAAATGGGTAAAACAGCGCTTGTTTTAGTACCAGAGATAAGTTTAACGCCTCAACTTATTGAACGTTTTGCTGGTGTTTTTGAAGAAGATATGGCCGTTTTACATTCAGGATTATCGGAAAGGGCTAAATATGATGAATTTAGACGCATTTTAAAAGGGGAGGTGTCTATCGTTATCGGGGCAAGAAGTGCTTCTTTTGCCCCCTTAAAAAATATAGGCTTATTTATTTTAGATGAAGAACATTCTTCTTCTTATAAACAAGATAATAATCCCCGTTATCATGCTTTAGACGTCATTTTAAAAAGAAGTGAGGCGCATCATTGTCCTGTTTTACTAGGAAGTGCCACTCCCTCTTTAAGTACCATGGCAAGAGCTCACAAGAAAGTTTATGAATATGTTTATTTAAATAAAAGAGCTAAAGATAGTGTGTTACCTATCGTTTCTCTTGTGGATATGGTAGAAGAAAATAACGAACGCCACCCCATTATAAGTCGTTTATTAGAAAATAAAATAGCCGAAAAATTAAATAAAAAAGAACAAATCATGCTTTTATTAAATAGAAGAGGCTATAGCACAACGTTAACCTGTTCTTCTTGTGGTTTTACTTACCGTTGCCCTAACTGCGAGATAACCCTTACGTATCATAAAAAAGCTCATCAACTTCGTTGTCATTATTGTGGTTATACAAAATATTTAGATGCTTTATGCCCTAATTGTCATGAAAAATCTTTAAGTGATTATGGTATGGGTACCGAAAAATTAGAAGAATATCTAAAAAAGAAATATCCTTTAGCTCGTCTTCTTCGAATGGATAGAGATACGACAAGTAAAAAAGGGGAACATGAAAAAATCATTAAAGATTTTCAAGAAGGTAAATATGATATTTTATTAGGGACACAAATGATTAGTAAAGGCCTTGATTTTCCCAATGTGACTTTAGTGGGTATTTTAAATGCCGATGCCTCTTTAAACATCCCCGATTATAAAAGTAACGAAAATACCTTTGCTTTATTAAGTCAAACCTGTGGTCGGGCAGGAAGAGGTCAACATAAAGGCGAAGTTATTATTCAAACCTTTAATCCTGATAATTACATTATGCAGTGTGTTTCTAAAAATGCTTATTTTTCTTTTTATAAATATGAAATGAATATACGTAAAACATTAAAATATCCGCCTTTTTATTATTTAGCTATTTTAACTTTTAAAAATAAAGATTATCAAA
The DNA here is from genome assembly GCA_934098555.1 of uncultured Bacilli bacterium. Taxonomy (GTDB): domain Bacteria; phylum Bacillota_I; class Bacilli_A; order RF39; family UBA660; genus Ventrenecus. The sequence continues at coordinate 25,691 of CAKOOQ010000016.1, read as the reverse complement.
AAACGTATGACGAAGCCACAAAAGCTAAAGAATATTTAGAAAAATACTTAGATGAAAGCTATATTTTATTAGGTCCCACCGCTGCGAATGTCCTATTAATAAATAAAATTTATCATTTTGAAATAACGATTAAGTATAAAAATAAAGAAGCTTTAATTCCTCTTTTAAAAGAACTTTATCTTTACATATCTGTGCAACTGGATATTGATTTTATCTTTTAATTTATGCTATAGTTTTACTATAGGAGAGTAGAGTAGAAATGAAAAATTTATCAAAAACCCAAAAGACTATTTTAGTATCGATTGTTATTATCCTAATATTATCTGTAACAGTAGGTATTAGTTATGCCTTATGGACTATTAGTTTAAACCAAGGAGGACAAAATGATATTGCAACGTCTTGTTTCAATATTACTTTTGCCGAGAAAAACAATTTAAGTTTGCAAAATTCGTATCCTTTATATGATGCTGATGGTAAGAAATTAAAACCTTATGAACTGACCATTACCAATAACTGTGATACGTATGCTTCTTACCAGATGAACTTAGAAGTTTTAAATACTTCCACATTAACTTCATACAACTACATTAAAGCAATGGTAGGAACAACAACAAATGGCGCAGAAAGTGAATTAAAGCTTGATCTATTATCAAACTATGAAGCAACAACAAAAACATTAAGTAATGCTTTAACCGCTTTTAAATTGGATAATGGCTATTTAGGAGCTAAAGAATCCAAAACCTATACCTTACGATTATGGCTCGATGAAAACGTAACCATAGATACTCCAAATGTTCAAAACACCAATATTGTTACAAAAGTAACGGCCTCTGCAAGTTATATAGAGCCTCTTGAAGATGCTAAAGATGTCTTAAGTTATGTTAAAACTAATGCAGATTCTACATCAACTGACGTGTATACAGTTCCAGGTGTTTCAAACGATAGCTGTACGTATACTTTCGCGTATGATGGCACAGCCGATAACAATCTAAGATATGTTGGCAAAAATCCATGTAACTATGTAAAAATAGATGATGAGTTATGGCGCATTGTTGGTGTAATGAATAACGTAGATGATGGCATGGGCAATAAAGAAAGCCGATTAAAATTAATCCGCTCATCATCAATTGGTTATTATTCATGGGATACATCCGATTCATCTGTCAACAGTGGTGAGGGAATCAATGAATGGAGCCAAGCAGACTTAATGAAAATGTTAAATCCAGGATATGAAAGTGAAGAGGTTGACGGGTCTTTGTACTACAATGGTGGTTCTGGCACATGTTATAAGTACTCAAACAATGCAACAACATCATGTGATTTTACCAGTAGTGGGTTAAAAGAAAATTTAAAAGCCTTAATAGGCGATGCAGTATGGAATACAGGAAGTAATGGGACAAAAGACTGGAGATCATCAAGTAATGGTTTAGCGAGTCATTTTTATACCTATGAAAGAAGTAATGATACAGGAAAAATCTGTTCATCAGGAAGTTACTGTAATGATACAGTAGAAAGAACGACAACCTGGACCGGCAAAGTAGGGTTAATGTATCTGAGTGATTACGGGTATGCTACGAGTGGAGGAAGCACTGCAAATCGAACAAGTTGTTTAAATACGTATTTATTTAACTGGATTTCTTATAGTGATTGTTATAATAATGATTGGTTAGGGAATTCAGGATTGACTATTTCTCCTAGTGCGTACTCTTCGAATGCTAACTATGTGTTCTATGTCGGCTCCTTCGCCGACGACTTCGCAGTGGGCAGTGACAACGAGGTTCGCCCTACGGTCTATCTGATGTCCTCTACGACGATTTTAAGCGGAGAGGGTAGTGAAACAAATCCGTACACGATTGGATAACGGTACTAATGGCCTCGAAAATCAGTTATCCACAATTCAATAATGTTTTAACAGTGTAGATGATTTCTACACTGTTCTTGCATTTTAGATGAAAGTAACGTAATATATATAACCAGTGTAATGAAAGGAATATTTTTGATATGAAAAATTTTAAATTGATTAAAAGAATGGGTGTTTATGCTTTAGTGGGTTCTTTAAGTTTTAGTCATCCTCTTGTTGCTCAAGCAAGTGATTATAATAAAACGAAACAAGAATGGCTTTCAAAAGCGAAGAGTTTAGGAAAAAAAGCTTTTGATTATTCTTTAAAAGTCGAAGATAAAGTATATGATAAAATGCGTAGTTTAGAGGTTTATGAGGCTAATAAGGTTTGGCTTATTACCGATGAACCTACGGTAAATCCAGAGGAAAAGAGAAATTATTATTTTGTGAATGGTAGTTTTGCTAAGGGAAAGAAAACGACGTATTATGATAAGTATAATCATAAGGTGAAGGATGATTCTTCTAAAAAGGCTTATGCGACTATAGAACGTTTTTATTTTATTGGTGCCGATACGGAGAAAGGCTTTATGGCGACAGATACGATTAATTATAAAGATTATACGGTGACAATTAATTATGTTGATTTTAATAAAGATTATTTATATGATGAAAATTTGGATGTAACTTATGGTCGTATTTTAGATTGGGCTTCTTTACTTCCGGAAAGTGAGATTAAAGAAACTTACAGTTTAGAAGAGTTAAGAACGCTTTTAGATAATTATTTTAACAATTATGATTATGCTTTGGGCAAAGAAGCTTTAACGCTTAGAAAGTAGGATATATGAAAGAGACAACGGTTGTTTTTATGGGAACACCTTCTTTTGCGGTTCCTGTTTTAGAAAAATTAATTTTAAATACGAATGTTTTATTAGTAGTGAGTCAACCAGATAAAGAAGTGGGTCGAAAACATCTTTTACAGGCTACACCGGTTAAAGAAGTGGCTTTAAAACACAATATTCCGGTTTTTCAACCGGTTAAAATTAAAGAGGATTATGAAGAAATTAAAAGATTACATCCAGATTTAATTATTACGTGTGCTTATGGTCAAATTATTCCTGAAGCTTTACTTAAGGTACCTAAAATAGGCTCTTTTAATGTTCATGCTTCTTTACTTCCAAAGTATCGTGGTGGGGCACCTATTCATTGGGCTTTAATAAATGGTGAGAAAAAAACGGGTGTTACCATTATGTATATGGATAAAGGTATGGATACGGGTGATATGGTTTCTAAAGTTGTCTATGATATCAAACCAGAAGATAATGTGGGAACTCTTCATGAGATTTTATCTGTGATGGGGGCGGATTTACTTATTAAAACTTTACCAAGCATTATAAGTCATACTAATAAAAGAGAAAAACAAGATGAGGCTAAAGTAAGTTATGCTTACAATATTAAAAGAGAAGATGAACGTTTGGATTTAGCTAAAACGGGGGAAGAGGTCATTCATAAAATAAGAGGTTTAAATCCTTTTCCTACGGCTAATATTCTTGTCAATAACGAGGAATACAAGATTCTTGAAGCTACTTTTGAAAGTCACCCTAAAAGTAATCCGGGTAAGGTTAGTTCGATTCAGAAAGATAGTATTGGCATAGATGTTTTAGATGGGACTATTTATGTGACCAAATTAAAACCTTTTGGTAAAAAGGCGATGAGTACGAAAGATTATTTAAATGGCGTTTCTAAAGAGACGATTTTAAATTGGCAAATTAATAGATAGGGGGATTGTTATGAATCTTTATGGTTTAACAAGAGACGATTTAGAAAATTACTTTGTAAGTATTGGGGAGAAAAAGTTTAAGGCCCTTCAAGTTTATGAATGGCTTTATCAAAAACGCGTTTCTGATATTGAAGACTTTTCTAATGTTAAAAAAGAGATTAGAGAAAAGATGAAATGTGATTTTTCTCTATCTTTACCGACATTACTAAAAAGAGAACAAGATACGGATACAGAAAAATATTTATTTGAACTTGGTGATGGCGAAAAAATTGAAGCCGTTTTAATGAAGCATAATTATGGCAATTCTGTTTGTGTTTCTTCTCAGGTTGGTTGTAATATGGGGTGTCGTTTTTGTGAGTCTGGACGTCTTAAAAAGATTCGTAATCTAGAGTCTTATGAGATGGTGGGCCAAATTTTAGCTATCGAAAAGATAAGTGGCTTAAAGATTAACTCGGTTGTTATTATGGGAATTGGTGAACCTTTAGATAATTATGATAATGTCATGAAGTTTATTTTAATTATCAATGATGCAAAAGGCATTCAAATCGGGGCCAGACATATCACTTTATCCACATGTGGTTTAGTACCAAAAATTAAAGAGTTGAGTGACTTTCCTTTACAAATTAATTTAGCCCTTTCTTTACATGCTTCAAATGATAGATTACGTAATCTTTTAATGCCTATTAGTAAGGCGTATCCCTTAGAAGAACTTATGGAATCTATAAAAGAATACATTTTAAAGACAAATCGTCGGGTTACAATTGAATATATTATGCTTAAAGATGTGAATGATAAAGTAGAACACGCGAAAGAACTTGCCCATCTTTTAAAGGGAATGAATGTGTATGTTAATTTGATTCCTTATAATGAGACAAATCATTTAGAGTTTAAGAAAAGCTCTAAAGAAACGATTAATGCTTTTTATGATACGCTTTATAAAGAAAAAATCAATGTGACCGTAAGACGGGAATTTGGCGGTAAAATCTCGGCGGCTTGTGGTCAACTTCGTAGTAAAGAGGTTTAAGTGAAAATGCAATATAAACTTATTTGGCCAACCGAGGATACGGTTTCTAAATTAGAGTATCTTCGTTTTGATGTGTTTGAAATGGATAAAACGTATTTAAAGGAGAATCAAACCTTTTATGAACAGGCTTTATTAAAGGGGCAAGTTTACGCTTTCGGAGCTCTTTTAAATAATGCGATAATTGCCGGCTGTTACGTCAGTGTGAATTTAAACAATTTATATATCGACCAACTTTTTGTTAGCAAAGAGTTTCAAAAAGATGAGATAGGTAAACATCTTTTAGAGTATGTTTTAAAGCATCGGAAACTTATTGAAGAGCTTACAGGGACAATTTTAAAAGGAAGTTTTCTAGATTCTTGTAATAAAAGCCAAGGGTTTTATGAAAAACTAGGTTATAGAGAAAAAGAAGGCAGAATGCATAAATCTTTTTAAAATATTACTTCTTGACACCATGATGTGAAAATGTTAGTATGGAGGCAATTAAATGAAGTGGTGTTATTTTATAATGATTTTGAAAAACAGACTCTACTTTGAGTCTGCTTTTTTATAAGGAGGTTTTTAAATGGAGCAAATGGTTTTAAAAGGTTTAGAAAGATTTACCGAAGAAGAACAAAAAGATATTTTAGCGTCTTATTGGTTTGCGGTAAAAGCTCATGCTGGTGTTAAAAGAAAAAGTGGGGAGGAGTATGTGACGCATCCTATCGCGGTGGCCCAGATACTAATGGATGGTCAAAAAGATTGTACGACTGTTTGTGCGGGTCTTTTACACGATGTGATTGAAGATACCTCTTATACCGCGGAAGATATTTTAAACCTTTTTTCTTTAAAAAGAGGCCTTGAGGTGGTTAAGCTTGTCGAAGGGGTTACAAAAGTAGGAAGACGTGTCGATATGTCCAAACAAGCCATTACCTATGCTACTTTAAGAAAACTTATGACCTCTTGTGCAAGTGATATCAGAGTTGTCGAAGTAAAACTGGCTGATCGCCTACATAATATGCGTACGGCCATGTTTTGGAGTGAGGAAACGCGAAAAAGAAAAATTGAAGAAACCATTCAAGTATATATTCCTCTAGCGGAAAGAACAGGGGCTTATCGTATTAAAAATGAATTAGAAGATATTTGCTTTAAATACAATTGTCCCAAAAAATATGATATTGTTCAAAATGAAGCTGAAAACTTAATGGAAAAGTACCAAGAAGAGATGGAAAATATTAAAAATAATTTTGTCTCTTCTTTACAAAATGAAGGTATCAAAGGAGTCGTTTCTTATCGTATTAAAAACTTATATGGTCTTTATTTAGAGTTTCAACGTTATAAAACAAGAGAAAAGTCTTCGGAAGATATTCTTTCTTTAAAAATCATTTTGCAAGAATGGCGGGAATGTTATGAGGCTTTAGCTATCGTTAATCGTCTATATCCTTCTAAAAACGTTATTGATTTTATTAGTAATCCTAAACCAAATGATTATAAGTCTCTTCATAGTGTCATTACCGCTTCTAGTGGCGAGAATTATTTAGTAAAAATAAGAGATACCGAAATGGAAAAGCATGATGCGTATGGAATGAGTTTTGATAGTTTTAAGCATCATGGCGGTTCTAATATTTTTCAATCCGTTTTTGCTTTTGATGGGGAATCTCCTAACGATAAATCTTTCTATAAAAAAGTTGAAAAAGATATTTTTAAAGAAACAGTCGATTTCTTTGATAGATCGGGTCATAGAAGAAGTTTGCCTCTTGGAGCGACGGCACTTGATTTTGCTTATTTTTTACATACGGACATTGGCTCTCATATGGGTTATGCCTTTGTTAATGGTAATCAGGTAGATAAAAACTATCGTATTAAAGATAATGATCAAATAAGTATTATTACTTATGATACACCGATGGTGCCTACGGTGGATGATTTAAAAAAAGTTCATACGGTTTTTGCGCGAGAAACCATTCGTAAGCTTGTTAAAAAAATTTCAAGGAGTGTGTAATGAACGGTGTTTTATTTATAAATAAGCCAGAGGGTTTGACAAGTCGTGATGTCGTCAATCAAATTGCCAAAATATATCAAACGAAAAAAGTGGGTCACACAGGAACTCTTGATCCTTTAGCTAGTGGGGTTTTGCTTGTTTGTCTTGGTAAGTACACAAAACTCGTAGATAAATTAACATCTTATGAAAAAGAGTATGAAGCAACGATGAAGCTCGGTATAAAAACAGATACGAAAGATATCACCGGTAAGGTCTTAGAAACGGAGCAAAAAGTCATTTCTAAAGAAAAAATTGAAGCTTGTTTTCAAAATTTTCCTAAAAGTTATGAACAAACGGTTCCTATATATTCGGCTGTTAAAGTAAAGGGCAAAAAACTTTATGAGTACGCAAGAGAAGGCAAAGATATCCCTTTACCAACCAGGCAAGTAGAAATAAAAAGTCTTCTTTTAGAAGAGATAAAAAATGATGAAATCACTTTTAAAACAGTGGTTTCTAAGGGAACGTATATCAGAAGTTTAATTGAGGATTTGGCCGAAGGGATGGGAACTTTTGCCGTGATGACGCATCTTAAAAGAACGAAGCAAGGGAATGTCTTTTTAGAAGACTGTCTTTCTTTAGATGACATAAGTAAAGATACGCCTTTAAAAACTTTAGAAGATTTGTTTTCTTATCCTAAGTTTTCTTTAGATGAAGAATCGTATCGTCTTTTTCTAAATGGTAACAAGCTTTCTTTAAAGAGTGAAGAAGAAACGCTTTTTGTGACTTATCGCGGGGAAGTTTTAGGAATTTATACCAAAGATAATGATTTTTATCGTCTTGTTTTTAAAGCTATTTAGAAAATAATTAACATGGGGGTAGAAAAGTGATATAATAAACACTTGAAAGAAGGAATTAAAAAATGTCAAGAATTATAGATATACACGCAAGAGAGGTGCTTGACTCAAGAGGAAATCCTACGGTTGAAGTAGAAGTTTATACAGAATGTGGCGATATGGGACGTGCCAGTGTTCCAAGTGGAGCTTCAACGGGTGAACGGGAAGCTTTAGAACTACGTGATGGTGATAAATCTCGTTTTATGGGCAAAGGCGTTTTGACGGCAGTTAAAAATGTTAATGAAGTCCTAGCTCCTGAAATTATTGGTATGGATGTTACAGACCAAGTAGGCATCGATAAAAAATTAATCGAATTAGATGGCACGAAAGATAAATCTAAATATGGTGCCAATGCTATTTTAGGTATTAGTATGGCAGTAGCACGTTGTGCGGCTAACCACTTTGGTATGCCTTTATATCGTTATTTAGGTGGCACGAATGCGAAAAAAATGCCTGTACCAATGATGAATGTTTTAAATGGGGGCTCTCATGCGGATTCATCTGTTGACTTCCAAGAATTTATGATTATGCCTGTTGGTGCTAAAAGTATTCATGAAGCTATTCGTATGGGTAGTGAAGTCTTCCATAACTTAAAAAATGTTTTAAAAGAAGCTGGTCAAGTTACGGCGGTAGGTGACGAAGGTGGTTTTGCTCCAAATCTTAAAGATAACGAAGAACCTTTAAAATGTATTATGGAGGCTATCGAAAAAGCTGGATACAAACCAGGTGAAGATATTTGTATTGCCATGGATGTGGCTGCTAGTGAATTTTATAATCCTGAAACAAAAATGTATGATTTAAAAAAGAGCCATGGCGGTTCTAAAACAACCGATGAAATGATTGATTGGTTTGAAGAACTGGTTAATAAATATCCAATTATTTCTATTGAAGATGGTTTAGGAGAAAATGACTGGGAAGGATGGAAAAAACTTACGGACCGTTTAGGTAAAAAAGTTCAATTAGTTGGTGATGACTTATTCGTAACGAATACAAGTATTTTACAAGAAGGCATTAATAAAGATATCGCGAATGCCATCTTAATTAAAGTAAACCAAATTGGAACTTTAACTGAAACATTTGATGCCATGGAACTAGCAAGAAGTCATGGTTATACAGCAGTTGTTTCTCACCGCTCAGGTGAAACCGAAGATACAACTATTGCTGATATTGCCGTTGCTTTTAACGCAGGTCAAATTAAAACAGGTTCTATGTCTCGTACGGACCGTATTGCTAAATACAATCAACTTATGAGAATTGAAGAAGAACTTGGCGATGAAGCCATTTATCCAGGTAGACATGCGTTTTATAACATTTATAAAAACTAAAAAAATGATTGACAAAGACGTATAACTTTGGTAGTATGGAATACGTTATAGAAAAAGACGAAGAAACAGTTATCCATCTGTTCACCTTAGTATCATAGTACTGGGTTAAAACAATAAGAGAAAAAATCTTTATAAAATTGTTTAAATGAATAGGTGGATAGGGTTTCTATCCACCTTTTTCATTGTATGGAGGTGCATGGATATAGCAAAGAAGACGGATGAATTACCAATTAATGATAGTATTCGTGTAAGCGAACTCATGGTAATCGGACCTAATGGAGAACAAATGGGCATGAAATCTCTACAAGATGCCAAAACAATTGCCACTTTTGCTGGCTTGGATCTTGTTTTGATGAGTGGTAATGCCACCCCTGCGGTTGGTAAAATTATGGATTATAACAAGTATCGTTATGAAAAACAAAAAAGGCAAAAAGATGCTTTAAAAAAACAAAGAGAAACGAATAAAGAACTTAAAGAATATCGTTTATCAGTTAATATTGATATTCATGATTTTGAAACGCGGGTAAAAAATGCGGGTGACTATTTAGCACGTGGTCATAAAGTAAAAGCATCCATTCGTTTTAGGGGAAGAGAAATGGCTCACCCTGAATTAGGTCGGGAAGTATTAAATAAATTTGCTGATAAGTTAAGTGAGATGAGTAGCATTGAAACGCCTGTGAAACAAGAAGGACGTAATATGTACATCATCTTAGCACCTAAAAAATAGAAAGAAGGAAGTTAAAATGGCTAAAGGACCAAAAATGAAAACACATAAAGCAAGTAGCAAAGTTTTCAAAAAGAAAAAAAATGGTGAACTTTCTTATAAATTAAGTAATGGTAACCATAAAACAAGTAAAGATAGTGCAAAACAAATTCGTCAAAGACGTAACAAAGGAACTCTAAGTAAAGGAGAAGCTAGCAGAATTAAATCTGTTATCTAGTAAGGTGGTGTAAATATGGCAAGAGTTAAAGGCGGAACTGTTTCTAAAAACAGAAGAAGAAAAGTATTAAAACAAGCAAAAGGTTATTTTGGCAGCAAACATCGTTTATATAAAACGGCTCAAGAACAAGTTTTCCATAGTGGTGCTTATGCTTACAGAGATCGTCGTCAAAAGAAAAGAGATTTCAGAAAACTTTGGATTACACGTATCAATGCAGCCTGCCGCATGAATGATATTAGTTATTCTAAATTCATGAACGGTTTATCTAAAGCTGGTATTGAAATCAATCGTAAGATGTTAAGTGAATTAGCTATTGATAATCCTAAAGCATTCACAGAATTAGTTGAAGTTTCTAAGAAAGCTTTAAATGGTGAAGTTAAAGAAACTAAAACCGTTAAAGAAGAAAAAGCTCCTAAAAAAGTAGAAAAGAAAGAAGAAGCTAAAAAAGAAGAATCTAAAGATTATAGTAAAATGACTTTAGCAGAGTTAAAAGCCGTTGCTAAAGAACAAGGCTTAAAAGGTTATTCTACTATGAAAAAAGATGAATTAATCCGTAATTTGAAATAAGGGCATTGAAAGGCAATGTCTTTTTTTCTGCCTTAAAATATGCTAATATTTTGTTATATAAATAAGAGGTTGTTGTATGATAAAAAAAAAGAAACGTATGCTTATGGCAGGTAGTCTTATTTTGCTTATACTTTTATCTTTCTTGGGGTATTATTTTTGGAAATATCAGATGATAAAACAAAATATTTCCTTTGTTGTGACGAAAGAATATGGCGAAGGAATAACAATCGAAGATTTTTTTAATAGTGACTCTTTGAAAGCCTTGACCGATGTTTCTCTTAAGGAGTTAAAAGATATTGGTGACTATGAGATTAAACTAAAAATTGAGTCTTATCTTTATCATGTTAAAGCTTCCATTATAGATACAACGGCTCCTTTAGTTGTTGTCCAAGATTTAGAAAGATATATTGATGAAGATTTACCTGCCATCGAGGATTTTATCGTAAGTATTTCTGATGTGTCTTCTTATACCATTGAGGGCTCTTCGATACAAAAGATACTAGGAGAACAAGAAGTCTCTATTATTATTAAAGATAATTATCAAAATGTGACGGAAGAAAAAGCCAAACTTACCTTAAAAGAAGATAAAGAACCGCCGGCTTTTAAAGGGCTTTCTTATCTCACAATTGAAGTTGGTGAAAGTGCCGATTTAAAAATTGGGGTGACGGCTCAGGATGAACGCTTTGGAAGTGTTTCTTATACGGTAGATGATAGTAAAGTAAATTATAATACCCCAGGTCTTTATAAAGTATATTATACGGCTAGTGATTTTTTGGGTAACGAAGTGACTTCATCAAGAACACTGCAAATTCTTCCTAAAGAAATAACTTATCAAATTGCTAATTTTCCTACCTTTAATCAGTATCCGAATTATCCAAATGGTTGTGAAAGTGCGGCCTTATATAACTTGCTTCGCTTTTATAAAGTAGATGTGACGATGGAAGATATTGTTTCTGCTTTAAAGAAAGGAGAAAGTCCTTATGATGAGGGACTTACGCGTTACGGGGGCAATCCGGAGCTTGAGTTTGTCGGGGACCCAAAGGATAATACCGGTTACGGAGTTTATCAAAAACCCATTTTAGAGGTGGCCAATAAATTTAAAACGGGAATGGTAGATTATACGGGCCATTCTTTAAATAGTGTTCTTTCTTTGGTAGAACAAGGCTTTCCCGTTCAAGTTTGGGTTTCGATTAATCTTGTGGATACGGAGGTTTATGATTCTTGGATTTATAAACCCACCGGTGAAGTTATTTCATGGCTCGGAGATTTACACAGTGTTGTCATTATTGGTTTTAACCGTCAAAGTGTTCTTGTTTCGGATTCTTTTACAGGTCAAATAAAACGTTATAATAGAACGCAATTTAATAAAATTTATAATTTGTTTGGCCAAAGGGCTCTTTACTATCCTAATTAGATTGTGCTTTAAAAAAAATCATGATAAAATAATTTGGCACAAAGGGGGGGAGCATCATGGGTTCACAGTTCATTATTGGTAAAAACTCGTATACCAAATTTCAAACACTTGATAGGACTTTAAATTTTTTAGATAAACAATTAGAACTTTCCATGCCTCTTATCACAGGTGTTAAACTAAGCTTAGCGAAAGATAAGTCCTTAAAAATATATGTTGGAAAACAAATTAATTTAAAAGACTATACAGAGGAGAAATATCTTCGTCATAAGTTTGATATTCCGGTGGATACGATTGCTTCTTTAGCTGTCTTAGGTTATGAAAGGGCGTGTCTTTTAAACTATAAAAAATATGAACCTGTTTTAGTGGGGGTTTCCAAAGAAGATGTGATTGTCCCCGATTATTATTCTTTAAGAAATAATATAAAAAACTATTTGCAATCCTAAATAAAATATATTATACTATTTGGGTAATGAAGTTTTTCTGAAGTTTTCTGACTTCCTCGTCAATTACTTTGGATAAACCGATTATGTTAAAGAAGGAGGAAAAGATTATGGCTATGTCTAAAGAAAGAAAAGCTGAAATCATTAAAGAATTTCAAAAAGATAAGAAAGATGTGGGAAGTGCCGAAGTACAAGTTGCTTTATTGACAGAAGAAATTAACAACTTAACCGAACATTTCAAAACACATATTCATGACTATCATTCTAAACGTGGTTTACAAATGAAAGTTGGAAGAAGAAAAAAACTTTTAAATTATTTAAAAGAAAATGATGTTGTATCTTATCGTGAATTAATTAAGAAATTAAATTTAAGAAAATAGGCACTAATCTTTTTAGTGTCTTTTTTTCTTTATAAAAAGGAGATTGTATGAAAAAAGAATTTAAACTCGATTTTTTTGGAAAAGAAATTGTTATTGAAACAGGATGGCTTGCTAAACAAGCCAATGGAGCGTGTCTTGTTCGTTATGGAGATACCGTTGTTTTAAGTGCTTCTGTCATGGGAACCAATGTTATCACCCAAGATTTTTTCCCTTTACAAGTTTTATATCAAGAAAAACTTTATTCTGTAGGTAAAATCCCTGGTGGGTTTATCAAAAGAGAAGGACGCCCTAGTGATGAAGCTACTCTTGCTGCACGAATTATCGATCGTCCTTTAAGACCTATGTTTGACGAAAATTTAAGAAATGAAATCCAAGTTATTAATACGATTTTATCGGTAGACCAAGATAACTCTCCTGTGATGGCCGCTTTGTTTGGTTCATCCTTATCTTTAGGAATTTCCGAGATTCCTTTTGATGGTCCTGTCTGCGGGGTTGTTGTTGGTAAAATTGGTAAAGACTATATCATTAATCCAAGCGTTGAAGAACTTGAAAAATCAAAAATGAACTTAACCGTTGCAGGAACGAACGAAGCTATTTGTATGGTGGAAGCTGGGGCTGCGGAATGTAGTGAAAAAGAAATATTAGAAGGTATTTTATTTGGTCATGAGGCAATTAAAAAACTTTGTGCTTTCCAAAAAGAAATTATTAAAGAAATTGGTAAAGAAAAAGTAGAACTGGATAAAGCAGAACTGGATAAAGATATTGTAAGTCAAGTTACTTCTTATGCCGAAGAAGAAATGTTTAAACGAATTCAAATTAAAGATAAATTAGAATCGGTAAGACAAGTAGAAAGTTTAAAACAAGAAACAATCGGCTATTTTACAAATGTTTATCTTGAAGATGAAAATTTAAATGATAAAATCAAACAAGTAAGTAAAATTTTAAATAACTTGGAAGGGGATGTGGTAAGAAAACTTATTACCGATAAACATATCCGTCCAGATGGTCGTAAAATGGATGAAATAAGACATTTAGATGCGTGTATCGATTTACTCCCAAGGTGTCATGGATCGGCTGTCTTTACAAGAGGTCAAACGCAGAGTTTAGCTACGACGACTTTGGGAGCTATTGGCGAACATCAAATTTTAGATGGTCTTGGTATTGAAGATACAAAACGTTTTATGCTTCATTATAACTTCCCAGCTTTCTCGGTTGGGGAAATAGGTCGTTATGGTTCTCCAGGAAGAAGAGAAATTGGCCATGGGGCTTTAGGAGAAAGAGCCTTATCTTATGTGATTCCTTCGGAAGAAGAATTTCCTTATACCATTCGGGTAGTATCAGAAATTTTAGAAAGCAACGGTTCATCCAGTCAAGCCACTATTTGTGCGGGATGTTTATCCTTAATGGCCGCGGGTGTTCCTATAAAAGCCCCCGTTGCGGGCATTGCCATGGGCCTTATTACGTCGAAAGAAGACCCTAAAAAATATACAATTTTAACCGACATTCAAGGCCTTGAAGACCACATGGGAGACATGGACTTTAAAGTTGCTGGGACGAAAGACGGTATCACAGCTTTACAAATGGATATTAAAATCAAAGGTGTCACAAAAGATATTTTAAAAGAAGCTTTAGCCCAAGCTAAAAAAGCCCGTTTAGAAATATTAGATGTAATGACTGATTGCATTAAAGAACCAAGAAAAGAATTGAGTCCATATGCACCTAAAATTGAAACCTTCAAAATCAATCCCGACCGTATTAAAGATGTAATCGGTCGCGGTGGCGAAATGATTACGAAAATTATTTTAGAAGCAAGTAACGTTGCTACCGTAAATGATAAAGATGCCGTTAAAGTGGATTTAGAAGATGATGGCAGAGTTATTATTTATCATACCGATGCTGACATCATTCAAAAAACCAAAGAAATGATTTTAGATGTGGTAAGAGAAGTAGAACCAGATAAAATTTATACAGGAAAAGTCACAAAAGTTGAAGATTTTGGCTGCTTCGTCTCTTTATGGCCTAATTGTGAAGGGCTTGTCCATGTATCAGAACTTGCTCATGAAAGAGTCAATAAACCTAAAGACATCGTTCAAGTTGGCGATGAAATCACGGTAAAAAGTTTAGGTTATGATAATCGGGGACGACTTAATCTTTCCCGTAAAGCCACTCTTCCTAAACCTGAAAAAAAAAATGAGAAATAATAATGTATTTTAAGAATAAACTTTACTAGGTGATACCTATGCAAAGTTTTTTTCTTTTTCTAAAAGGATTTCTTATTGGTGTTGGAAAAATAATACCTGGTATCTCAGGGGCTGTTTTGGCTATTTTGTTAGGTGTTTATGATGAGGCCTTACAAAAGTTAAATACTTTCTTTCAAGACAAGAAAAGAAATTTCTCCTATTTATTTTCTCTTGGTCTCGGGGTATGTCTTGCTATTTTATTAGGAAGTAAGTTTGTCCTTTATTTTATAAATGCTTACTTTTTATATACCATGGCCTTTTTTGGAGGCCTTATTCTAGGAACACTGGACACCGTTAAAAAAGAAGTTAATTTCTCTTTAAAAAATAGTCTTTTTCTTCTTCTGTCCTTTTTTCTTATTGTTTCTTTTTATAATGAGGTTCGATTGACAACTTTTGTTTTTAACCCTTCTTTTTCTTCTTATTTGTATGTTTTTTTCTTAGGTCTTGTAGATGCCTTTTGTATGGTTTTACCAGGTGTCAGTGCTACTTCTACCTTTATTAGCCTTGGCAGTTACACCTATGTTTTAACTCTTTTATCGAGTCCCTTTTCTAAATTATCTGAGTTTTTTACTTTTCTTTTCGGAACCGTTATAGGTATTTTTCTCATGGTCAAACTGGTTTCTTATTGTTTTAAATATTATAAGAAAGAAACATGGTGGGTTATTTTGCTGTTTCTTTTAACTTCTTTATACTTTTTCTATTTGAATCTTTTACCTTATCTTTCTTCTGCGAACATTTTGTCTTTCTTTCTTCTTACGCTTATCGGTTATGAAATAGTAAGTCTTTTCAAAGAAAAATAAGTTTATGTGACATTTTATGCTCATAAAGTATCTTATAATTTAAGTAGGTGATGAAAATGGCTAAAAAATTTAAAACAAGGAAAAAAAGACGGCGCATTCTTTGGCCCCTTATCCTTCTTATTTGTAGTTTTTCTTTCTTTTTATCTTATTTTTCTCATCTTTTTACCACCGATGCTTTTATTGATTTTTTACTAAAAAGTATGTTAAAACCAAGTAATTTTAAAGAAAATACGAGCGTTTTAGATTATCTTCTTAATTACACCATTGGTCAAAATGAAACCGTGGATGAAGTTTACGATGGCAAGATTTCCTCTTTAGAATATATGGAAGATCCGTCCCCTAAAGAAAATAAGGAAAATCCTGTGGTTTATTTATATAACACCCATCAAGGGGAAGAGTATAGTAATGCCGGCTTACCAAGTCATGATATGACTCCGACGGTTATGATGGCGGGTTACAAATTAAGAGAAGAACTCAATAAAGAAGGTATTAAAACCATCATGGAAACCACCCCCTTAAAAGAAGTTTTAAGGCTTAATGGTTGGAATTATGCGGCTAGCTATAAAGCCAGTCACTATTTACTTAAAAATGCTTATGCTAAAAATCCTACTTTAAAGTATTATTTGGATATTCATAGAGACTCTATTTCTTATGAGGCAAGCACCTTAAACTATCAAGATAAAAATTATGCCAAAATCTTATTTGTGATTGGGACAGATCATGACAATTATAAAGAAAATTTAGGATTAGCCGAGAAAATTAGTACGAAGTTAAATGAGCGTCTGCCAAGTATTAGTCGAGGAATTTTAAAAAAAGGCGGGAAAGGTGTGAATGGTATTTATAACCAAAATTTTTCAAATCAAACGCTTCTTTTAGAAATAGGAGGTCCTTATAACAAAATAGAAGAAGTTACCAATACCATCCATGTTCTTGCTAAAGTTTTAAAGGATGTGATAAAAGAAAATGGAGATTAAGAAAAAGGGGTCAATTTTCTTAAAAATTTTAGCTTTCTTGTTTTTACTTTATTTATCTTTAACCATTGCCATTTCTACGGGATATTATGAGGCTAAACTAAGTGAAAAAACAACCCTTACGGATGAAGCTATTCAAAAATTTGAAAAAGACGTGAGAGAAGGGAAGAATGTTGATATTAAGGATTATTTAACCGACATAAAAAAAGATTATTCTAATGAAACGACAAAGTTAGGAAATCATTTTTCTTCTTTGATAGAAAAGTTTATGTCGAAAGGCATTAATGAGATGGTTAATATTTTTAAAATATTATTTACCTAATGGAAAAAGCATTTAAAAACAAAAGGAGTTTACTAACGACTTCTTTTTTTGTATAATAAGCAAAGGTGTTGATAAATGAAGAAAAACCAAGCAAATATTCGCAATTTTTCGATTATTGCCCATATTGATCATGGCAAAAGTACGTTAGCGGACCGTATTTTAGAAATTACGGGAGCACTAACCGATAGAGAAATGACGAACCAAGTTTTAGATAGTATGGACCTAGAAAGAGAAAGAGGCATTACGATTAAGTTAAATGCTGTTAGCTTAAATTATCATTATAATGGGGAGGAGTACTTCCTTAATTTGATTGATACACCAGGGCATGTCGACTTTTCTTATGAAGTCAGTAGAAGTCTTGCCGCGTGTGAAGGCGCTATTTTGGTCGTAGATGCAGCCCAAGGAATTGAGGCTCAAACACTGGCTAATTTATACTTAGCTATGAATGCTGATTTAGAAATTATTCCTGTTATTAATAAAATCGATTTGCCAAATGCCAATATTCCTAAAGTAAAAGAAGAATTAAAACGGGTTTTAGGTTTTAAAGAAGAAGAAATTTTACTTTGCTCAGGAAAAACAGGAGAAGGCGTTAAAGAACTGGTGGAAGCCGTCATTAAACGGATTCCTGCTCCTAAAGTACATAATGACGTTCCTTTGAGAGCTTTGATTTTTGATAGTTATTTTGACCCTTATAAAGGAGTTGTTGGTCTAGTCAAAGTAGAAGATGGGACTTTAAAATTAAAGGATAATATTTATTTCATGGCTGGAAAGAAATCTTTTGAAGTCACAGAACTCGGTATGCACTGTCCTAAAGAACGACATGCCAATGAACTTGTAAGTGGCGAAGTCGGTTACTTTGCCGGTTCTATTAAAGATATTTCTTCTGTGCAAGTTGGCGATACGATTACACTTTTAAATAATAAGGCGAAAGAACCTATTCATGGCTATAAAAAGATGAAACCTATGGTTTATTCAGGAATTTTTCCCATGGAACCTAATAAATATGAAGCCTTAAAAGAGGCCTTTGAAAAACTAAAATTAAATGATGCCGCTTTAACTATTGAACCGGAAACATCTGATGCCCTAGGTTTTGGCTTTCGGGTAGGTTTCTTAGGTCTTTTACATATGGACATTATTACCACGCGTTTAGAAAGAGAATTTAATCTTTCTGTTATCGCGACAAGCCCAAGTGTTATTTATCATGTTTTCTTAACCAACGGAGAAATGATGGAAGTGGATAGCCCAAATAAAATGCCTGAGCAAGTGAAAATATCTACTATTGAAGAACCTTACATTTATACGAATATCATCGTGCCAAGTGATTACATTGGCCCTATTATGGAACTTTGTCAAGACAAAAGAGGTATTTATAAATCCTTAGAATATATTGATGAAAAAAGAGTGAATATTCATTATGAGATTCCTCTTTCCGAGGTCGTTTATGATTTTTTTGATAAACTAAAAAGTTATACCAAAGGGTATGCCTCATTAGACTATGAGCTTTGTGGTTATAAACCAAGTAATTTAGTTAAAATGAATATTTTATTAAATGGTGAAGTGGTAGATGCTTTATCGGTAATTGTTCATAAAGATTTTGCTTATCAAAGAGGAAGAAGTGTTGTTGAAAAACTAAAAGAAGTGATACCACGACAAATGTTTCAGATACCAATACAAGCTCAGATAGGGTCTAAAGTAATTGCCAGAGAAAATATTAGCGCGATGCGTAAAAATGTGTTAGCTAAATGCTATGGTGGTGATATTACCCGAAAAAGAAAACTTTTGGAAAAGCAAAAGGAAGGTAAAAAAAGAATGAAAATGATTGGAAGTGTCGAGATACCAAGTGAAGCCTTCTTAAGTATTTTAAGTGGCGAAGAAAAATAATTTTTTTAGGGGGAATGAAAAATGAAAACAATAAGAGAAAGTTTAAGAGAAGAGGCTTATCGCCTTTATTTAAAAGGAATCGCGAAAGAAGCTATAGCATCGCGGTTTGAAGCATCGGTATATACTATTAATAATTGGATTACAATCCAACGAAAAAAAGATCCATATTATAAAATGTTTGACCAAATGGTGGAAGAAAAAGAAGCTATCGAGGCCATTTTTAAACGAATTGCTATTTTAGAAGAAAAAAATATAGCTATCGAAAAGAGAATCAATCAAAATTTAAATACGAATTACCAATTATATAAAAAAACCATGAAAATTTTAAAAAGTTATATAAATAACAAGGAAGATTTTTCAATGACTTTTTTAGCTCGAAATAACGAAATGAATGTCCAAACCATTTTCAAAATTATAAAAGGTAATCATCCTGTGTTAAAATTAGATTTATTTTTAACTGCTGAAGAACAAAAAATGTTATTTGCTCGTATGAAAAAACACAAAGAAAGGCCTTTTCGGACAGATGCCTATACTATTACTAGGACAGATGTTTTAAAATTAAAGGACTTTCAAGAAAATATTGAATTTTGGATACAACTTATGCTCGAATGCCGTTTAGATTTAGCGTCCTTAGGTGAATTACAACCTTTTTCATCACCACTACGCTTATTTGAAGAAATGATTATTTATAAAAATCATATGTATGAAGAGGCTTTAAGTTTTCTTGAAGCGTCCGTTTTTAAAACCCGTGCGATAAAAAGAAATAATATCGAAGGAGCCAAACAAATTCTAGCAACAAAATCTTCGCAAGAAGCTTTACAAAGTTTTTTATTAAATGATACATATGCGGCTTTTTTAAGTCGAAAAAAAACGCCTCTTTCTGCTAAAGAAGAATACATTCTTTTTCGGTACAAATTAAAATATGTTTTATTTGATTTGAATGATGAAAAAGATAGCTATTTGCTTAGAAAATATGGGGACAGTTATTTGTTAAGATCTATTTTGGCTTGGGACAAACATAAAGAAGAATTAAAGTCACATTTATTACGTGATGCTAATTATAATGCTTATTTAAGTAGAAAAAAGAAGATGAAAAATGAAAAAGTTGATTGAAGAAATTATAGCCTTATATCAAAAAGGCCTATCTGATATACAAGTGAGTCAAGAACTTATTTTAACCCCTGGTTTTGTATCTTATATTCATCTTTTAGCAAAAGATAAATCGGCGCAACTTATTTATGAATCTTTGTTCTCTGATGTCAAAGAATCTGTTTTGGAAAATAATATTATCTTTTTAATAAAGCAAGGCCTTATGCCTTATATGATAGCTTTTCTTTCTAAAACGGATATCGATGTTGTTGAACTTCATATGAAAAATATTCGTCAAAGTAAGTTATATCAAAAAGAATTGGCAAACTATAAAAACCTAAAAGATATGATATATAAAGAAAAGCCTTATTTCTTTATTAATGAATTAAAATATCTGGATGAAGAAGGCGTTGATCTTCTTAGCCTTTGTCCTAGTGCTTTTAAAAAAAGTTACGAAGAATATAAAGTAGTCAAAGAAGTTTTGGCATCTTTTTTAAAGAGTAATGGTAAATTAACATCTTCTATGCTTTCAGAAAGATTTGGTATTAGTTCTAATACCGTTCTTAATTATTTAAATATAAGAGATGGAAGAAAGCTTGCCAAATTCATTTTAAGTGAAGAAGATTTAAAAAAACTAAAAAGTTTCATGGAAAAAAAGCCACAGGCACCGCGAAAAAGTTTCCTAACGGAAGAGGAAAAAAAGATTTATAAACAATTTAAAGACAATCTTTATTTTTGGATTTTAATGATTTTAAATTTTCATCTAACCTTTGAAGATGTGATGAATCTATTACATTTGAATGCTCCAAAATACATTTATAAAGCTTTATGGGAATATCGTGATGGTCGTTATAAACAAGCCCTTATTTATAATTTTGCAAGTCCCATACCTTCTATAGAAATACAAAGAGAAAATTTTAAAAAGGCTAAACAGTATTTAGTGACGTTACAAATTTTACAAAATGATGATAAAAGAAATCATCTTTTACAGTTGCAAGCTATCGATAAGGAGTATAGTCTATTATCTAATAAGGCTATTAATGAACTTAGTTTAGAAGAAAAAAGAAAGCTTGCTCTTTATAAAATAAAATATGGTCTCATATCTTCTAAAAAAGATGCTTATTTAATGGAGACCTTAACCCCGGATGAATTAAAACAACTTAAAAATTGGGAAGAAAATAGTCCAAAACTTTGTCGGGAATTTACCGATAAAGTAATGAAAAGAGGTAATGAAAATGGCTATAAAAAATTCTAAAATGTTTCGATTAATTAAACAAGGATTTACGAAAGAACAGATAAAAATGGAAGGAAAATATCGGGAAGGGGAAATTGAAGAGGTCTTTACTAATTTAGATACGATGATTCAAAAAGTCCTTGTACTTATTGATGAGAAAGTACCGATGAGTGAGATACCGAATATTTTAGGTTTAAGTGAATATTCTTTTAAAAATCAATTAACCTGTTATACGAATCGTTTAAGCTCTTTATATAATGAAGATATTGCGAGAAAAATCGAAGCTCAAGAAGCTCAAGAAAAAAGCGAAAAACTAAATGCTTTATATGTTAAACTGGAAAATCTAGAAACTAATGACGTGAATTTAGAAAGTATTGTTAGTAAAAATGTTATTCAAAAATATCGAAAGTTTCAGACGATTAAAGCGGGCCTAACCCATTTTTTACTTGGTGATGGTACCATGTCTAAAAAAGAATTGGCTTCTTTATGCCAGATTGATAAAGGCGAATTGTATCGTGTTTTAAGAGGCAAAGATCAACAAAAAATAATTTCTTATTATTTTCCTGATTATAAAGATGTTTTTATAAAGTATGCCAATACGACTATTTATAGTTCGAATCATCCACACATTACATTGTCTTACGGGGAAGAAATTGAAAAAAGTTATATGCAATTACCTAGTCTTATTCGTGATGTTAACTATGTTGCTATGGTGGCTTTAACGTATCGTCTTTCTTTACATAGTTTATGTGAGTATCTTCATTTTAATAGTCCAGCATCTTTAAAAGCCTATCTTTATAAAACGTGTGATTCCAAATATGTTCGTGGATTAAGATACTTATTTGAAGAAGAAAAAGTCCTTGCTGATTTTCTATACAATGTTGAAGAAACGGAATTGACTTTATCTGATAAACAAATTATTTTAGACGATAAAGCTAATTTTCTAAAGTGTAAAAGTGATATGGCTTATTTAAGTAAATGCCAAATAAAAGGCCATTTAAACAATGATAAATATCAAGAAATTTACCGTAAATTAACAGATTACGATTACAAAAAATTATGTAACAAGATAAATAAAGGCAAAAAAAATTATACAGATGATGAAGTTCGTACACTTGTGTTACATAAAATTAAATATAATGTTACGACAAGAGAAATGCCTGTGGATATTAGGACGATAAGTACACGGTGCCCTTATGATTTAAAAGAAAAACTAGACAGTATCAATGCTTATAATAATGCTCGTTATGATGAAGTAATGAAACGGAGAAGAAAGAAAAATTATCATGCCTAGAAGTGTTTATATTCATATTCCTTTTTGCCGTAGTATTTGTTCTTACTGTGATTTTTCTAAAATGTATTATAAAAAAGAGTGGGTAGGTAAATATTTAGAAGCTTTAAAAGATGAGATTTTAGACCGTTATTTAGATGAGCCTATAAAAACAATTTACATAGGAGGGGGAACGCCTTCTTGTCTTTCTATCGGTGAAATAAAAAAATTATTAGAAATCTGTCAGCTTTTTGTTTTAAAAGAAGATGCTGAGTTTACTTTTGAATGCAATTTAAATGATATTACGGAAGAAATTTTATATCTTTTAAAAATGTATCATGTCAATCGTTTAAGCATTGGTATTGAATCATTTAATGAAAAAAACTTACTTTTTTTAAATCGAGAACATACTTTTAAGGAAGCCGAAGAAAAAATGACTTTGATTCGTCGGCTAGGTTTTTCTAATGTCAATTTAGATTTAATATATGCCTTGCCTACCGAAGACGAAAGCATTTTAAAAAAAGATTTGAAAGCCTTTTTAAAATTGAATCCGGAACATATCAGTACATACAGTTTAATGATTGAACCGCATACTTTACTTTTTAAAGAAAAAATCAAAGCCATCAGCGAAGACAAAGATGCTTTTATGTATAAAACAATTATTAAAATTTTAGAAAAAAACGGCTATGAACATTATGAAGTTTCTAACTTTGCTAAAGAAGGAAAAAAATCAAAACACAATTTAACCTATTGGAATAATGAAGAATATTACGGGATTGGCTTAGGTGCTAGTGGTTATATAGATGATATTCGTTATACGAATACTAAAAATTTAGGCAAATATCTTGAAGGTAGTTATCATGCAGAAGAAGAAATTTTATCTTTAAAAGAGGTCATGGATAATGAAGTTATGTTAGGTTTAAGAAAATGTGAAGGGTTGTCAAAAGCTTTATTTTATGAAAAATATCATAAAACATTAGAAGAATGTTATCCAATAAAACCTCTTTTAAAAAATAAGGAATTAAAAGAAGAAAATGGTTATGTTTTTATTCCTCAAGATAAATTTTATGTTATGAATGAAATTTTATTAAAAATGATATAAAACGTATAGAATAAGAAAAAAACGTTACATTAAAAGTAGGTGACGTCATGAAAAAAATCTTATTCTTTTTATTTGTATTATTTTTTCCAATGCTAACAAAAGCCGAATTAATCAAAGATTTAAAAGTCGTTAATGGCACCTTGTCGCTTCCTTTTACGCCAAATAATAATCTTTATTCGGTGACACTTAACGATGATGAAAGAGAAGCTAAATTTACCTATACGTTAAATACAGAATCTTCGGTAGTAACTTTTATCAAAGAAGAAGAAAAAACAATCTTACATGTCGAAGAAAATGGCCTTAAGGAAGATTATGTTTTTTATATTAATAAAAAAGAAGAGGATCTTCCTGTTTTTAAAGAAGAGCAAGCTCCTTTAGAAGAAAAAGAAATTCCTCATTTAAAACTTTATGTCTGGAGCTGTTGTTTTTTTATAATCGTTCTTTTATTTAAATTTCTTGTTTTATAATCCTTTTTTGAGGCATAAAATGAGGTATGAAAAATTTAATTGCTCATCGTGGCTTAAAGAAAAATAGTAAAGAAAATACTTTAGCCGCTTTTAAAGAAGCTTTAGAAAATAATTATTATGCTGGCTTTGAATGTGATGTACGTACCACCAAAGATAATGTTTTCGTTATTTGTCATAATCCTATTTATAAAGGCAAAATTATTTCTTTAACACCTTATCACGATTTAGAAGACATTCCTTCTTTAGAACACGTTTTAAATCTCAAAAGCCCTAAAATTATTTTATTAGAACTTAAAGAAATCAATTGTAATATCGAAAAACTAAACGATGTCTTAAAACGTTTTTCCCACCAAAATATTTACGTAATGAGTTTTTACAATGGATTAATTAAAACTTTAAAAGCTAAAAATGCCAAAATTAAAGTTGGAGTTTTAAACTATGTCTTAAATAGTGAAGAAAGTTATTTACATTATGATTTTATATGCTTATTAGAAAATATTATGACCAATGGCCTTTATTCTTATTTTACTTTACAGAATAAAGAAATATTTATTTATAATATCCACCATTTAAAAGAGATGACCACAAAATATAAAAAAAGTTATTTTATTACGGATGAAGTAGTAGAATAATTTTTTTCTTCGTTTGTGAAAAAATCCAGGTACTTACATATTTTTATAAGAATCCTTTTCATAACGAGTATACTGTAGTTGTTTTAAACCAATGGTTGTTGCAAGCTTGTTTTAACAAGTATTTCTATGTATTGTAATTTTTTTATATGATACATAAAAGTTTATACTATGATTAAGATTGGCAACGCCAAATAGTGAACACATGTTTTGTACAAGGGCAAAAGAAAGTCAAAAATTAAAAATATTTGCTGTATTATTAGATTCCAATTTGATTGAACCTTCTAATTCAACGAAATACAAATTTAAAAAATAATAGTATTGAACTTCCAAATGAAGTTGATATAGGTTACAAGTAAAATGAGCAAAACAGTAAAAGTTATAACTCAACAAGTAAGCATTCTATTAATCGTTATGGATTAACTTGGTAAGTCAAAATTAGGTCATACTATAGGAAATTCTATTAATATCATACTTTCTAAAACAAACTGTTTTAGAAAAAAACACGGATTTGTAGGCGGAATCTAATCTTAAGGCAATCGCATAAAAATTTGATGCAAATTTACATTTCACAATAAGGAATGACATTGAATATAAGGCTTTCAATATTATTGAAATCACTTGTATAACGTGTCATTTTTTTCTTTAAAGTGAGTTTTTCACCCATAGATTTATCTAATCTAACAAGCTTAAATACTATTTTTTAATTAAAGATAAATTGTTGACAGAACTACCAATTCTATTTCTAGAATGGTCTTCATCTAAAATAACATCTAATCTCCAGTGTAAACCACATTCGATGTTCCAATGTTCGCGTGTTATTTTAATAAATGTCTGTACATTAAAAATTTGACCTAATATATAGTAATGTTTGGTAACTTTTTCAACATCATTTTCAATTCTAGCAATGGACTTAGCTGATTTTCATTTTTGTATGTCGTTTTTATGCGATTGCCATAAACAGCCGATGGAAAAATTGACAAAAACATAAAAAAATAATACAATTACATGGTCTATGTACATTCTTAAACAAAAAATCTGAAGATAGGAGTTTGATAAAATGCTAAAAAATGCTATAGCATATATTTTAAGAAAAAGAAATAGAACAATTATAGTATTTATTATTTT
>CAKOOQ010000015.1 GCA_934098555.1 uncultured Bacilli bacterium | reverse complement strand
ACAATTCGCATATTATCACCTCACTATAAAGTTTACTAAAAGCGATTATACCACAGATTTTTCTTTAAAAAAACATCCTTTTTTGGGGATACAAAAAGTCCTTAACCTGTGTTATAGTATAAAAGGTTAAGGACTAAAAGATAAGTTGTTTACTTTAATTCATTAATATTTTTTTCGTAAAATTCTAAGGGATTCATTAAATTACCATTATAATAAACTTCAAATAGCAAAGTTTGTTTTTTAGCAGTTTGTAATTTTGTTGTTCCAGAAGTGGCTATGATGTCGCCTTTTTTGACATTGTCACCAATATTTACTTTAACGTCTTTTAAGGAATAATAAACCGTTTCTAATTTATCACTATGAGAAAGAATTAAATAAGTTCCTAATATTTCATCCGTTTTAATATCCTTCACGTTGCCATCTAAAACGGCAATGATATCAAAATCTTCATCAGCTTCATATAAGACACCGGTATTGGGCATATATGTATTTTCATAATAAATCAAAGACTTTTGTTGATTTTCAGCATTTTCATTAGTCTGATAAAAAGAAGTCGACAAATTAACGTTTTCGTTAGTAAATGGTTTTAAAGGTTTAATGACCTCCTCTTCCGGTTTTGGACTTTCATTACTTGTTTCTTCTTTTTCGTCGAAAACACTCATAGAATAATTATAATGATCATCATTTTGAATGTTTTTACTTAATAAATTTTTTGCTAAAAAAGTGACACTCGAAACCATGATAGCTAATATGAATAAATAACAAGTGGGTAAAACATATTTACGTAATTTTCTTTTCTTCATCTTTTTTCCTCCTAAAAATAGTGTGGAAAGTTTTTTTGAAATTATGCATAAATATTTTTTATTTCTGTGTTTTGATAATAATACTTTAAAATGTCCTCATAAGTATAGCCTTCACTAGCCATACCATTCGCACCGTATTGACTCATGCCAACGCCATGACCGTAACCTTTTGTTGTAATTTGGATTTCATCGTCCTTTAAAGTAAGTTCAAAATCAGTGGAACGAAGACCTAGTAACGCACGAAAAGCCGTTCCTTTAAATGTTTTATTGTTAATAGTAATTTCTAATACACGATGAGTATCACTTCTTTTTAGGGCATCTACCGAGATAACGTCACAAGTAATATCCAGTTTTTGACAAAAATTTTGTTTGCTTAATGTTACGGTATAAGTAAAGTTTGGTAATACTTCATTATCCCAAGAAGAAGATACGCTATTTAAATAAGGAAGAGATTGAGAAAAAACGAGTTCTGATTTTTCGGTGTAGCCATTACTCATAGAAAAATAAAAGGCATTGATAATTTTTCCTTGATAAGTTAACACCTCCCCCTTAGTACTTTCGACAGCCTCACGTATTTTTAAATAATTAGCAAAAAAATTTGTTTGCCAAAGATTTAGAAGGGTTTCATTATTTTTATATGCTTGATCTTTCGTACCAATAATTAAATCATAGGAAAGATTTCTTGTTTGCTTTTTATATAAAGCATATGTTCTCGCGGCAACAGCCTGTGCTTTTAAAGCTTCCATATTAAAAACAGAGGGCATTTCAGCTGAAACTACCCCCACAACATATTCTTCTAAATTTTCTTTTGTAATCGTATTTGTTTCCTCATTTAAAAGATTAACAAATATTGCCTTATTATCTTCTTTTACTTCTTCTTTTATTTCTTTATTTTCCTCTAATTCTTTTTTCCGAGGTATAAAAATAACCCCACCAAATAATAAAATAACAATTAAAAGTAAAATTTTATTTTTCATAGGCTCCTCAAAAAAATTCCCAAATAAAGTTAGTTAAAATGTAACCTAAAACCATACTCAAAATCATGGCTAAAATACGTGCTTCAAAATAACGGTCTTGTTTTAAAAATTTATTAAAATTAACACCTGATAAAGCAAATGCACTTAGCATCGTAAAAAAGACATAGCCATATATTTTATAGTTCATTATATTCTCCATTTTCATAGTTTATGATTTTTTGAATTCTTTTTAAATGTCTTTCTTCACTAGCAAAAGGAGTGTCTAAAAAAGTATGAACCATTACCATGGCTTCTTTTAAAGAAATTCCACCAAAAGAAATCATGTTGGCCCCATTATGATTTTTAGCTTTATAGGCATCATCTTCATTAGTCACTCTTGCACATCTTATACCTTTAACTTTATTGGCAGCAATACCGATACCGATACCATTCCCACATAGCAAAATACCTAAATTATCTTTATCTTCAATCACATGATGAGCCACATCAAAGGCAAAATCCGGATAATCATCATCCTTTGTTTCTAATACTTGCGAATAATAGACTTGCCTGTTTTCTTTTTTTAATTCCTCATAAATTTCATGAGCAAGTGCTTGCCCACGGTGGTCTGCCCCGATAAAAATTTTCAATGTTATCATCTCCATTTTCATTATAAGGGATTTTAGGTAAAAAAAAAACTGCTTATGCAGCTTTTTCATCTTTGTTCAAATTATATTTACGGTTGAACTTTTCAATATTTCCAGCCTTGCTTGCTTTTCCTTGTTTACCTGTATAAAAAGGATGACATTCAGAGCAAACTTCAACTTCAATATTATCTTTTGTAGACATTGTTTTAAAAGTTGCTCCACAAGCACATTTTACTGTAACTTCTTTCATTTCTGGATGAATATTTCTCATAAGATACACTCCTTTCGCCATGTCAAATTCATGACATAGATATATATGTCTAAAGTATTATAACATATATTTTGCCACTTGCAAGGGAAGATTTTGTAAAATTAACGTTTGAACATGTAAAATTAAGTTTCAAAACACGTTTCTACAATAAGATTTTTTAGATAACGATGGCCTTTATAATTAGGATAAGGATGGCTGGAACTAAAAAAATAATCTTTATTTTCTGTGATAGATGTTATATCCACAAAATCCATTCTTTTTTCTTGGGCAAGATTTTGTAAATAAGTATTTATCTTTGAAACATCTTCTTTGGTTAAATCATTTGTAGAATACAAACTTAATAAAATGATTTTCTTTTGATTATAAACGCGTAAAAGATTAATAATTTTTTCCATATTAGTAAGATAGTTATCTATTTCTTTTTGGGTCACCTTACTATGGCTAAGTTCATAAGTTCCTAAAGCTATAGTAATCAAAGAAGCTTTGGATAAAGCCTGTTGAATCTTTGTCTCGGTACTTTCTAAAGTGTAGTTATTGGCAAGTTTTAACTTTAATGTCTCAGATGTTTCCTTTTTATTGGCAAATTCTGTTATATACTCATCTATTTTTGTCGTTTCTTCTAAATAATCTCTTAAATAATCATTAAAACTATAGCCCGTGACATCATAATAAGTTTCACCGGTGGCAAGGCCATCACCAAGAGTAACAATTTGGACAGTTTCATGATAAAAGAAACGGTAAATAATTAAAGAAAACAGTGTCCCTAAAAAAATGGTAAATAGGATAACTTTTTTCACGTTAAATCACCTATTAAAGTTTATAAAATAGGCAAAAAAATTATTCTTCGATAAGACTTATTTCAGCTCCGACATCAGAAAGCTTTGAAACAATATGTTCATAACCTCTTAAAATATGCTCGATGTTTGAAATTTTGGTTTGACCACTGGCAATTAAACCGGCAATGACTAAAGAGGCTCCCGCTCTTAAATCACTGGCTACCACATCATTTCCATATAAAGGAGTAGGCCCTTTTATATAAGCGGTTTGATTGGAAATCGTTATATCAGCCCCCATTTTGTTTAAACAATGTACTTGACCCATGCGATTAGAATAAATTGTTTCTTCTAAAATACTAAGACCTTTACATTGGGTCATTAATACGCTCATCGGTTGGGCAAGATCCGTTGGAAAACCAGGATAAATAAGGGTGGTAATATTAAATGGTTTTAAATTTTCATTTCTATTTAAACAAATTGTATTTTCTTTTATTGTAAAATCAACACCGATTTCTTCTAACTTGGCTAAAAGAGAAGTAAGATGTTCGGGAATAATATTAGAAATAACTAAATTTTTACCTAAAAGGGCCCCCATAATGATATATGTCCCAGCTTCAATCCTATCAGGGATAACTTCTATTATCGCTTTATGTAAATAATTAACACCTTCAATGGTTATTTTACTTGTTCCAGCACCTTTTATTTTAGCTCCCATATTATTTAAAAACGTCGCGACATTAACAATTTCTGGTTCTTTCGCAGCATTGTTGATAATAGTCGTCCCTTTGGCCCTAACCGCGGCAAGCATAATATTTATAGTTGCCCCAACACTGGCAAAATCAAGATAAATTTTAGCTCCCGTAAGTTCTTCGGCATCAATAATGTATTTATCTTTATCTTCTGTTATGGTTGCCCCCATTAATGAGAATCCTTTTAAATGAAAGTCAATTTTTCGATTACCAATTTGACAGCCCCCAGGAAAAGAAATTTCTACATGCTTAAATTTACCCAACAAAGCACCCATAAAATAATAACTGGCTCTTAGTTTAGAAGATAATTCCTCAGGAATCGCTTTATTCTGAATAGCTGTCGCGTCAATAAGCATTTTATCTGAAGAAACAGTGACTTTACCCTTTAATAGTTCAATAATGTGAATCAAGTCATCACGGTCCGATATTTCAGGCATGTTAAAAATACTTGCTTGTTCATCACATAAAATAGAAGCCGGTATTAAAGCAACGGCGCTATTTTTAGCACCGGATATAGGTATTGTTCCACTTAATGTATTACCACCATTGATTCTTATTTTGCGCATAAAATCACTTTCCTTTTTCTCAACAGTATTTATGATACCAAATTTTATATTTTTTTGAAACAACTTTAAGTTAAAAGATGTAAAATTGCCAAGCTAAATAAAAGAATAAGACCCAAAAAAGATGCTGTTTTACCAAGATGATTAGAAGCAAATTTACCGATAAATAAGCCCAGTAAAGTAAAAAGAAAACTTACAAGGGAAAAAATAAACATAGCTAAATAACTATTTTGTGTAATAGCTTTTAAACCAAGACCGGTTGAAAAGGCATCAATAGATACCCCAAAAGAAAAAAGAAAAATGCCAATTAACGACAAATCATAAGAAATTTTTTCTTCTTTTTTTAACATTTCAAATAAAAGATTAAAAGCTAGAAAAAGTAAAATACATCCCAAAAAGAATTCACTATTAATACGAAAAAAAGAAATGATTTTAACACCTAAAAAATTACCACATAAAGGCATTAAAAAATGCATAATACCTACCATAAGAGCAATCTCAAATATTTTTTTATGCGAAATATTATAAGTTCCTAGGCTCAAAGAAAGGGAAAAAGTATCCATGCTTAAAGCAACCGCGATACTGATAATATTAAAAAATTCTTTCATAATGTCTCCTGCTAATTTTTATGAAAGAAAGAGTATTTTTATGAGAAGTATTTCTGAAGAACATCTTTGACATAAAACTTATAGTCCACTTCTGTTGTGTTATTATTTTTGGCATCTAATAAACAAAGTGGAGGAAACATCACACACCACCAATTTTCACCACTTCCTTTACCAAGAGTAATAACAAGCGATTCATAATCACCACTAGGATAAGTAACACCCTTGTAAGTTTTCGGCGGAAAATAGTTTTTTCCAAAAGAAATCGTGGCGGCACTGTAATTATTTACGGTTTTTGTTATCCAAGGTAAATTATCTTCGATAATTTTTTTGGCATCTGCACTCGTTTTAGCATCCTGCATAAGAGTGTCTAATTTATTTTCAACTTCTTCTTTCACTTTTATTTTTAAGGCTTGGTCTTCGTAAGAATTAGAATTAGCAATTACCCGAAAGCGAATAGCGTAATCAGGAATGATAATTTCTTCTTTATGCGTTCCAAAATAAATAGCAAAAAAAAGGAATAAAATAGGAATTACTTTTTTCATGGTATCACCTACTTCATTCATGGTTAAAGAAAGTTTTTTTTATACAATTTTTTCTAAAAAAACAAAACGATCACGACCTGCAAGATCTTTTTGAACCTGGATATGATAATCAGGCAAATATTTTACCTGTAAGTTTTTCATGGCCTCTTTTTGATAAGCCCCCATTTCAAAAATAATCCAATGAGGCTTATTTTCTGTCAAAGATATTTTTTGTAAAATCTTATGATAAAACTCCATGCCTTCTTCCTCCGCATACAAGGCTAAAGAAGGCTCATATCTTGTGTTTGGAGTAACATATTCTCCTTTTTTTACATAAGGGGGATTACTTATTATAATATCATAGTTTTCATAAGAAACATCAAACATAGAGATTTCTTCAAATTGAATATTTACCTTATTTTGAAGAGCATTTTCTTGGGCAAGAGAAAGGGCCTTTGAGGAAATGTCAATAGCCTTAACTTCACAAGCCAAGTTTTTCTTTAAAGCTATTGATATGCAGCCACTACCAGTGCCTAGTTCTATTATTTTTAAGTTCTGGGCTGTTTTAAACTTATCTATTATTTTTGATACGAGATATTCGGTTTCAAAACGAGGGATTAATGCTCGTTTATCCACTTTTATTTCTGTGTTCAAAAAAGGAACTGCCCCAATCAAATACTGAACAGGATAGTCCTCACTTAACTTTCCTAAGACATCATCCATATGATTTGGATATTTTTCTTTTAGTAATTGCCAGTCTGTATCTGTGATATAATCTGGTTTCATAAATTTCTTTGACTTTCTTGATAATAATTTCTATCCCATACTTTTTTAGGAACAAGAATCATTTTTATATAAGCTTCTTCTTTTTCATAATCAATTTTCACATCAATAACTTTAGCCAAATTACCACAATTTATAAGGTACTCACTTTCTACATCATAAAAAGAAAGAGGCACAAAAAGTCCATCTTGACTATCCTTTGGAATAAGATACTCTATCTGTATATTATTACCATTATAGGCTGCTTTATTTTCTTTAAAAAAACTTTGATTAGCTAGTAAAGAAGTGCTTACAAAAGAATCATCATAGATATACTGGTTAAGAAGTGATGCTAAATCTTCTAATGAAGAAATTCCAAAACGATGAAAATTTTTTAAATCGGTTCCCCTATAAGTTGAAATATTTGTTGGTAAAGGTGTAACTTTATTAATAATTTTTTCCATATCATCCGCATATTTTAAATAATAGGCTTTATCTTCAGGAGTTAATCTACCCAATGCTTCATAATTCCAAAAACCTCTTTTAAGAGAATTGATTCTTCCATAAAGACGATTGGTATAAGACATTATTGTCTCAGCTTCACTGTATGTCATATCAGGACTATAAGATTTGAAATACGCATTTATTTGTTCATTATTTTTAAAAACAGTAGTTGGCTCACCGGCCGTTAAGGTAAGATAAGTATCTATATTATCTAAATTAGAACCTATATAGTCTATAGCAAAACGAGTATTATGATCTTGCTTATACTTCATTTAGGTCTCCCTGTAACTTTCTTTTTAAATCTTCGGTAATTAAAGCGTCAATAATAGGCTCTAAATCACCATCCATAACTTTGTCTAAAGCCATAATGGAAAATCCAATACGATGGTCTGTTACCCTGTTTTGAGGATAATTATAAGTTCTTATTTTTTCAGAACGATCACCAGTACCTATTTTACTTTTTCTTTCTGTGCCTAAAGAAGCTTCTTTCTCTTGTTCCATTTGATCATACAACTTAATCTTTAAAAGTTGCATAGCCTTATCCTTATTACGAAGTTGACTCCGTTCATTTTGACAAGTAACTACGGTATTTGTTGGTAAATGGGTAATACGAACGGCTGAATTAGCAGTGTTAACGCTTTGTCCACCTGCGCCGCTTGAGTGATACACATCAATTTTTAAATCACTTTCTTTAATATCAATGTCGATATCGTCTCGTTCTGGCATAACCAAAACGGTCGCGGTGGATGTATGAACACGTCCTTGAGTTTCGGTAACAGGAACTCTTTGAACACGATGTGCTCCACTTTCATACTTTAATTTAGAATAAACACTTTCACCTTTAATGATGCATTCTACTTGAGAAAAACCGCCAGACGTTCCTTCGACTTCATGGTTTATTTCGATTTTCCAACCATTTTTTTCGGCATAATAAGTATACATCCTTAAAAGATCACCCGCAAAAATATTGGCTTCATCTCCACCTGCAGCACCTCTTATTTCCATGATAACATTTTTCGTATCATTTTCATCTTTAGGAATAAGTAAAATTTCAAGTTCTTCATTTAGTTTTGTTATTTTTTCGGTATTTTCTGTTATTTCCAATTCGGCCATTTCTCTAAAATCAGGATCATTGACAAGAGATTTGGCTTCTTCAACATTTTTTTCACACTCTTGTAACTCATCATACTTTACAACAATTTCTTTTAAGTCACTTTGTTCTTTGGAGAGAGTTTTTAATTTTTGAAAATCACTCATAATCTCTGGTTGCATAAGTTCATTCGTTACTTCTTCATAACGTTTTTTTATACTTTCTAATTTTTCTTTCATAAAGACT
This sequence comes from uncultured Bacilli bacterium, assembly GCA_934098555.1. GTDB lineage: Bacteria > Bacillota_I > Bacilli_A > RF39 > UBA660 > Ventrenecus. The sequence goes on along the minus strand of CAKOOQ010000015.1, from coordinate 21,446 downwards.
CCTATTCTGCTAAGTTATCTTCATCTTCAATAACAACTAAATCTTTTAAATCATTTTCCGTATCATCGTCTACTTCATCTTCATCGTAATAATTATCTAGATTTTCTTCTTCATCTGTTTCTGCTTCGGTTTCTTCAGGTTCTTCTTCAAAATCATCGTCTTCTTCAACAACTAATTTTTCACTATGCCGAGATTTTAAATCCCAAAAACCATTTTCTAACATAATAAATTTTTTATCCGTTGTTAGAATTTCAAAAAAGTCACCAATTAAATTTTCATAATCTGCTTCACTTAAGCCTTTTAAATCACAAATTTGCTTGAATAAATCGGTAATTTTCATTTTTTTATTTGTTTCTTCTAATATTTTATAAGCTAATTCATCATATCCTAGATTATCAATTTCCTCAGCAGTTAATTCCTTTAAATTTTTCATTTTTTACATCCTTTCTGGTATCTTTATACTTAATATATTTAATAAGTCTTTAATAATACGATTGGTTAATTGTAAAACAAAGAGCCAATTTTGTTTCTTTTCTTCATCTTCTAAATTATTTATATGATTATTTTCATAAAAAGCATTCATATTCACACATAATTCATAAATATAATTAGCAAGAATAGAAGGAAGCCTTAAACTTACGGCATAATTAACAATATTTTCTAATTCCATCAATTTAAGTCTTAATTCTCTATCCTCATTATTGTATATTGTTTCGTTCAATTTTGAAAGAGAACAACTTTCTTTTTTCAAAATATTTTGAACTCTTAAATATGTGTATAAAATATAAGGCCCTGTTTTACCGGTTGTCTGAGAAAATTTATTGATATCAAAAATGTAATCTTTTTCACGATTGTTTTGTAAATCAGCAAATTTGATAATGGCATTAACAAGAATATCTAAATCTTCCTCAGTCATTTGGTTATTCTTCTCACTAGAAGACAAGAAAATTTCTTTGGTTTCTTTAAATAAATCATCCAGTTTTGGTGTATGACCCGAACGTGTTTTAAATGGTTTTCCATCAGCTCCATTAACAGTACCAAAGCCTAAAAATTCAAACTTTTGTGGTAATTTTAACTGTTCACACACCCGAAAAACAGATTCAAAATGAAGATTTTGACGTCTATCGGCAACATATAAAATACGATTGGGATTAAAATCTAAAACACGTTGTTTAATGGTTCCTAAATCGGTGGTACCATATAAATACGCACCATTACTCTTTTGATAAATTAAAGGAGGTAATTCTTTGGCATCTGTCTCTTTTTTGACATCAATAATTTTAGCACCTTCACTTATTTGGAGTAGGTTTTTACTTTCTAAATCTTTCGTTAGCATTTCAATATAAGGATACGAATCACTTTCACCGTACCAATAATCAAAAGAAACATCTAGGTAATCATATATTCTTTTAATATCTTTGCAAGATAAATCTCTTATTACATGAAAATAAGCTTGATATTCTTCATTGCCATCTTGTAATTGTTTGGTAATATCCGCGCATATTTGTTTAACACTTTCGTCTTCTTTACATAAAGCACTCATTTTAGGATATATTTCTTCTAAAATAGCTAAAGAAATTTTATCAAGAGGGATGTTTTCTTTTTTAAGACCATAGATAACTTGACCGATTTGTAAGCCATAATCCCCTAAATGGACATCACTGATAACTTCATGTCCTATAAACTTTAACATCCTTTTAATGGCTTCCCCCACGACAGCACTTCTTAAATGGCCAACGTGTAAAGGTTTGGCGATGTTTGGTCCTCCATAATCAATAACAATCGTTTCTTTTTGAGGTTTTTGAATACCATATAAAGACTCAATCATCATTTTATTAAGGTTTTCATTTATTTCTTTCTCACTTAAAGTAAAATTAACAAAACCAGGAGCCATAGCTTCAACTTTGGCAAAGAAAGGATTTCCTTGTAATTTTTCTGCGATTAAAGAAGCCATTTCTAAAGGATTTTTATGATAAATTTTAGCTAATTTAAAGGCACCATCAAATTGATAATCGGCTAGGTCCTTACGATTGGATACAATAACATTTACCTCATCCATAGGCATACTTTGTTCATTAAGGACTTCTTTTAAAAGGTCTTCTATTTTATTCGTTATCATCATTTTCACCTTCTAATTCTATACAAACTTCGGTTTCTTCGTCATCTGTTTCTATAAAATATTTTAAATTTATCGTATTTTTCATCTTCATAAGAGTAGCATACTCTACTTGAACTTGCAAGTCATATTGTTCTTTTTTTAAACGAATCTCACTGGTTTGATTTCTAACACTTAAGAAAAAGGAATAATCATCATTTTCTCTTGTAAATTCCATATTATCTAAATCAAGAAAATGTTTCATCTCATCCCATTCAAATTCTAAAATATTATCCTTTAGTTCATAAGTAAGATGATTCCCTTCCGCGATGATTTTATTCTTTTTTTTAATTCGACAGTTTAATGGCAAAGACCATCACCTCTTTTTTCCGGTACATTATAACATGCTTTTACAAGAAAAAGAAGAACTTTTTTTCATACTTATATTTTACAAAAAAATTTACATAATAACTTTAGGTGAAAACAATGAAATTATTAAAATGGAGTATGAAATTTTGTTTGTTTGGTTTTCTAAGTGCTATAGTAATATTAATAGGTATTTATGTTTATGCTTTTTTTTCGCCAAAATTAGAACTTAAGAACATGGGGAAAATATTTCTTTATGATAATCAAGAAAATTTGGTCTATCAAGGATCAGGTTCTAATGAATGGATGAGTTTGAGTGATATCTCTTCAGACTTAAAAAACGCTGTCATTAGCGTTGAAGATAAAAGCTTTTATCATCATTTAGGCTTTGATATTCCAAGAATTGGTAAAGCTTTAGTAACAAATTTTTTATATCACACAAGACAAGGAGCTTCCACCATTAGTCAGCAATATATCAAAAATATGTTTTTGACATTTGACCAAACTTGGTCAAGAAAAATCGAGGAAGCGTTTTTAACAATTGAACTGGAAGTTCATTATAGTAAAGACAATATTTTAGAAGGATATTTAAATACAATTAATTATGGTGAAGGAAACTACGGCATTGAAGATGCTAGTAACTATTATTTTAATAAAAGTAGTAAAGATTTATCATTAGAAGAAGCTATTATGCTCGCGGGTATTCCTAAAAATCCTAGTAATTATAATCCCGTTAGTGATTATGAAGCTTGTATTAAAAGGGCTTGGGTTGTCGCGGAAGCTATGAAAAAAAACGGTTACTTAACAGATGAAGAATATAACCATTTATTTGAGAGTGAAATTCCTATTTATGGCCAAAGAGATCAAAATAATTTACAAATGATTTTATATTACCAAGATGCGGTTCTATCCGAACTTAAAAATATAAAATCTGTTCCTACTTCTCTTTTAGAATCGGGAGGGCTTAAAATTTACACGACTCTTGATACCGATATGCAAAGTACTATGGAAAAGTCAATTTTAAATTATATGGGAAGTCAAGAAGAATTACAAGTGTCAAGTATAATGGTAGAACCCAAAACGGGTAAAATAAGAGCGTTATCGGGAGGACTTAACTATGCCAAAAGTCAGTATAACCGGGCAACGAGGGCCAAACGCCAAGTAGGAAGTACGATGAAGCCTTTTTTATATTATGCAGCTTTAGAAAATGGCCTTGTTTCTTCTTCTACTTTTAAAAGTGAAGAAACGTCTTTTCACTTTGCTAATAATCAAATTTATTCTCCCAACAATTATAATCAAATTTATGCCAATAAAGATATCACTATGGCCGCGGCGATTGCCTATTCGGATAACATTTATGCTGTGAAAACCCATTTATTTTTAGGAACCGAAGTTTTAGTCGATACGGCGAAAAAAGTAGGTATTCAAGAAAATTTAGTAGGAAACCCTTCTCTTGCTTTAGGAACTAGTGAACTTAATATGCTGGATTTTGCTCATGGCTATAACACTTTAGCAAGTGGTGGGGATGAAATAGAACCTTATTTTATTGAAAAAGTGGAAGATTTGGATGGCAATATTCTTTATGAACATAAATTAAAACATAATATTGTTTTAAATAGTAATTATGTTTATATTTTAAATGAAATGATGACAAACACGACAAATAAAAATTTTACGAGTTATACGACTCCCACCGCGCTTTCTCTATCCTCTAGAATGTCCCGGAAATACGCCTTAAAAACCGGAACAACAAATACAGATTCTTGGAGTGTAGGTTATACACCTTCTTTAATGATGATGGTTTGGACAGGAAACGATGAAGCAAAAGAAATTGATGCTAAGGCGAGTTTCTATTCTAAAAATATTTGGTTAGATACTATGGAACAAGTTTTAAAAGATGACGAGTGGTATCAAAAACCCCAAAATGTGATTGGGGTGGTAAAAAACGGAATTACAGGTGAAGAAAATTCTAAAGAAAACAGTGCCATTTTCTATTATGTTAAAGGTTCAGAAGTTGAAACAGTAAGTAAAGAAGAGTAAAAAAAATAATGGTTATCGCTAATCATTATTTTTTATATTTATTGTCATTTGATAATTACCTGTTAAATCAAGTTCATCAAGACTAATACTGAAACCTCTTTCTTCTAAAGAAGCCACTAATTGTCTAATTTCCCCAATAGCCGTTTTTAAATCAAGACCTTTTTCTTCTTTAACAATATTATGATAATTTGGGTCAAGTTTGATAACTGAATCCATTGGGTCAACAATTTCTTCGTCAGGATCATTTTTAATTTCTTCAATTTGATTGACATTTTGCTTATTATCTTTACTATCAAAGAAAAATGGCATAATGACATCTTCTTCTTGAGGTTTAGTAAAATCATCTAAAACTTCAATAGAACTTGAGACTGGTTTAACCGTATTATTAATCGCATTGTTCACATTATCGGCTTCATCTTCTAAGAAATTAAAGAATTTACTTGGTGAGGGTTGGGCTGTCGTATCACTTGGCATTTCAATTTCTTTATTTTTGGTATCAATTTGAATGTCTTGACTGTTGTTCATAATCGTATTTATATCCGGTGCTTTAACGTGGCTTACAGCCTCATCGGTAACTTCTCCTTTCGCTTTTTTAATAGCTAAATCAAGTTCACGAACGTTCCATCTTTTAGAGATAATCTTTTGTAACCATTCGGCTTGTTCTTCTTTAGGAAGAGCGAGAAGACTTCTTGCGTGACGTTCGCCAATTTTGTTTTGAAGAAGAGCATCTTGAACTTCTGGAGCAAGGTTAAGTAGACGAAGTTTATTCGCGATGGTACTTTGACTTACCCCCATTTTTTTAGCAAGTTGTTCTTGGGTCATATAGCCCCGGTCTAACAAATTTTTATAAGATTTTGCTTCCTCGATTGCCGTTAGATTTCTTCTTTGAATATTTTCAACAAGGGCAATTTCAGCACTTTTGTTATCATCAATATCTGAGATAATTGCTGGAACGGTTCTTAGTCCTGCCATAGTCGATGCTTTATATCTCCTTTCACCAGCGATAATCTCATATTTATCGCCTAACCTTCTTAATACTAAAGGTTGAATAATGCCATGTTGTTTAATAGACTCCGATAATTCTTTTAATCCTTCCTCGTCAAATGCAAGTCTTGGTTGAAAACGATTTGGAATAATGTCTTCTATAGGTACTTGTATTACTTTTTGATCTGTATTCACTTAAAATCAGCCCCTTACCGCTTATTGTACTATATAATTAATTCTATCAGTAAATGAAAAAATAAGCAATAGCTTTTTTTACATAGAAAAAGAAGCTTTTTTATAATTTTTGCTTCTTTATTTTTTCATATAAACGAGGATATTTCAAATTAGTTTCTTTATCTTTGATAATTAAAAGTAAAGTTCTTTTACCAGCCTCAAAAGGTAATGAAAAAGAAAATTCTTTGTCTAAATGACAGTTTAATACTTTTAAAGCTGATGTGGCCTTTTCTAATTCTTCTTCGACACTACTTTTCATAACTAAAAATTGACCATTTACTTTTAAATAAGGAATATTAAGCTCTAACAAAATACGAAGTTCCGCCACCGCTCTTGAGGTAACTAAATCAAATTTTTCTCGATGATTTTGAACGTAGTTTTCCGCCCGGTCATGCACCGTTGTCACATTTTTTAAATTTAGTTTGACAATAAGTTCGTCCAAAAATTTTATTTTTTTATTGTTAGAATCTAATAATGTTATTTTTAAACTTGGGAAAACAATAGCTAAAACAACACCTGGAAAACCGGCACCTGTACCTACATCTAAAAGGGTTTCATCCTTAAATTCATGTATTTTAACAAGCGTTAAAGAATCATAAAAATGTTTTAAATAAATATCATTTGGTTCTTTTATGGCCGTTAAATTCGTATGTTCATTATAAGAAATTAAAAATTTACAATAAGTGTCTAGCTCTTCTTTTTGTTCGGATGTTAAGAAAATATTTAACTTAGCTAATTCTTCATAAAATGTTTCTTTATTCATCTTTGCCGTACTCTTTCTTTAAATAAACACTTAAGATGCTTAAATCACTTGGATTAACACCGCTTATTCGAGCTGCTTGACCTAAAGAAATCGGTCTTACTTTTTCGAGTTTTTGTCGAGCTTCCGAAGCAAGATTTTTGACATTATCATAATTAATATCTTTAGGAATTTGTTTTTCTTCTAATTTGACCATTTTTTCAGCTTCTTTATATGCCTTTTTAATATAGCCCTCATATTTTATCATAATTTCTAGTTCTTCTTTGATTTCTTTATCAAAAGGAATCGTCGTAAATTGATTTAAAAATTCACACCTTATTTCAGGACGTTTTAATAAATCATAGAAACTTTCTGTCGCGATAGGAACAATATAATTATTTTCTTCAAAAATCTTTTTTATTTCTGAGGTTATTTTTAATTTGGTATCTTTTAGAAACGCTTCACATTGAGTCAAATTTTCTTTTTTAGTTAAGTAATTTTGATATTGGGTATCCGTGATGGTTTTCTTTTCATGAGCATATTCCCTTAATCTTAAATCGGCATTATCATGACGAAGTAAAAGTCTAAATTCAGCACGAGAAGTTAGCATTCGGTATGGTTCATGAGTACCTTTAGTGACTAAATCATCAATTAAAACACCTATGTAGGCATCATTTCTTTTTAAAATAAGTGGTTCTTCTTTTTCAAGTTTTAAAGCCGCATTAATACCTGCCATAAGACCTTGGCCAGCGGCTTCTTCATAACCACTGGTACCATTTATTTGGCCAGCCGTATATAAATTTTCAATAACTTTATTTTCTAAAGTAGGTTTGATTTGTAAAGGGTCAATAGCATCATACTCGATGGCATATGCATATTTTGAAATAATAGCTTTTTCAAGTCCTGGTAAAGTATGGACCATTTTTTCTTGAATATCACGTGGCATAGACGTAGAAAAGCCTTGTAAATACCACTCATCATAATATAAGCTTTCTGGCTCTAAAAATAATTGGTGTCTTTCTTTATCTTTAAAACGAACGAGTTTATCTTCAATACTTGGGCAATAACGAGGACCAATACCTGTGACATAACCGCCATACATTGCCGATTTATCCAAATTATCTAAAATAATTTTATGGGTATCCTTATTGGTGTAAATAAGGTAACAGCATTGTTGGTCACTTGGTATATAAGTGGCTTTTTCATCATGTGAGAATGTCCAAAGACAATCATCACCCCGTTCTTTTTGCATTTTGGAAAAATCAATAGACGAAGCCTTAATTCTTTGCGGAGTTCCTGTTTTAAGCCTTTGAATTTCGAGACCATATTTTTTTAAATTGTCACTTAAATGATTACTTCTTCTTTCTCCGTGAGGTCCACCTTCGGTGTTCTCACTACCGACTAAAATGTTTGCTTTTAAATATGTACCGGTCGTTAGAATAACGCTTTTAGATGTGATGCGGGTACCATCTTCTAAAATAACGCCTTCTACTTTACCATTTTCTACGATTAAGTTTTCGACCATACCTTCTATAATATCTAAATTAGGTGTATCCATAAGGGCTTGACGCATATTTTTAGGATATATTACTTTATCCGCTTGTGCTCTTAAACTACGAACGGCTGGACCTTTTGAATTATTAAGCATTTTGATTTGAAAATGAGAACGGTCAGCAATTCTTCCCATCAAACCACCTAAGGCATCAATTTCACGAACAATGATTCCTTTAGCCGTCCCCCCAATGGAAGGATTACAAGGCATATCACCAATATTATTTATATTCATAGTAATTAAGGCTGTTTTGTGACCTTTAAAAGCCGCGATGTGACTGGCCTCGATACCAGCATGACCACCACCGACGACAATAATATCATATTTCATATTCCCACCTACTTTCCTAAGCAAAATCTTTGAAAGATGTTATCCACAAGTTCTTCCTCATAATATTCGCCTATAATTTTTCCTAAATCTTCCCAAGCACTTTTTATATCGATAGCAAGCATATCGACAGGTACATCTTTTTTATTCGCTTCAATCACATTTTCTATTTTTTGCATAGCTTGTTTAGCTAAACTTATTTGTCTTGTATTGGCCAAATATGTTAAATCTTTTTGACTTAAATCCTCTAAAGCAAATTCTTCTAAAATCGTTTCTTTTAACTCTTCAATCCCCTTTTTTTCGGTCGTACTACCATAAATAATTTTTTTAGGCGTGGCAATTTCACCTATCTTGCTTTCAAGATCTGTTTTGTTTACAAAAACAAGACCAGGCATTGCCTCGATTTTATGAAGTAATTCTTTTTCTTCCTCATTCATTTTTTCATTATTATTTAAAACAAGAATAGTATAATCCGCTTCTTCTAAAGCTTTTTTACTCTTTTCCACCCCTATTTTTTCAACAATATCTTCCGTTTCTCGGATACCCGCTGTATCGATGAAATTAAATAAAATACCTTTATAATTTAAAGACCCTTCTACCGTATCTCTTGTTGTTCCTGATATATTCGTAACAATTGCTTTTTCTTCTTCTAAAAGCGTATTTAATAAAGAGGATTTTCCAACATTAGGACGCCCAATAATAGCTATATTTAAACCGTTTTTAATGATTTCACCATTTTTAGATTCATTTACTATCTTTGTTAAAGACGTTTTTATCTCATTTAGACTTGGCTCTATATTTTCTTTGGTTACCACAAGTTCATCGGTATATTCAGGATAGTCAATATTAACTTCAATATTGGCTAAAAGAGAAACTATTTTTTCACGTAATGTGGCTATAAGTTCTTTCGTTTTACCCGTTAAGCCTTGCATGGCCATCTGGGCTTGTTTTTCGGTTTTGGCTTCTAGTAAATCACTGATACTTTCGGATTCCATTAAACTAATTCGGCCATTTAAGAACGCTCTTTTGGTAAATTCTCCTGGCTCCGCCAAGACAGCTCCGCTTGTTAGTAACAATTCTAGTATTCGATTTGTCGTAACATAACCACCATGGCAATTTATTTCGACAATATCTTCTTTTGTATATGTTTTAGGAGCCCTCATAAGCATGACCAAAACTTCATCTATTTTTTCGTTGCCATCCATGATGAAACCATAATGAATAGTATGACTTGAGGCTTTAAAAAATTTTTTATTTGAAAAAATCTTAGAAACAATAGAAATAGCTTCTGGACCACTTACCCGGACAATATTAATCGCTGAATTACCTATATTATTAGTTGATATAGCTGCGATGGTTGAATTCATTTACAACACCTCTTTTTTTGGACATATTATAGCACTTATTTCTTCAAAAAAGCAGAAATTTTATTCTGCTTTAATTACGATATGTCTATTTGGTTCTTCGCCAACGCTCACCGTTGAAACCCCTTTAAAATTAATAAGCTTATTGTGGATAACTCTTCTTTCAAAGGAATTCATATTTTCAAGTTCTGCATCTACCTTCGTAGTTCTTACTTCTCTAGCTACTTTTACCGCTAATTTTTCAAGAGCTTCGATTCTTTTTTCACGGTAGTTTTCTACATTTAAAATAACTTTTAAAGTATTTGGCCAATCTTTAGAAATATAAGCTCGAACCATTTGTTCAAGAGCCTTTAAATTTTTACCATCTTTACCAATCACTAAAGAATTATTAGAAGATGACATAACAATCTCATAACTTTGTGCATCTTCTCCTTCTAAAATTTCAAAAGAAACATCGATATCTAATTTTTCTAGAATCGTTTGTAAATAATTTTTAATTTCTTCTAAAAGTTCTTGATAAGAAATAGCCGTCACTTTATATGTCGTATTTTTAAATAGACCACTTGAATTTTCTTCAATAGTATACAAAATATTTTCCGTATGAAGTTCATTTTTAGCTTCTTCTAAAGCGGCAATTTTACTTTTTGATTCCGTAATAATTGGCATAAAATCACTTCCGTTTCTTTTTTTCCTTATGTTTTACATCGATTACTTTTTTTCCTTTGGAATTTTCTTCTTTATCTAAAATCTTTTTAATTAAATAATTTTGGAAAACAGCAAAACCATTTGTTACAATCCAGTAAAAAGCGATAGCCGTTGGAAGTGAAAAAGATGCAATAGAAATACTTACAATCATAAACATGAACATCATATTCATTTGTTTCATCATTTCATCATTCTGTGTTGTTTTCATAGAATTTTTAAATGAAATATACGTTGTAAATACAATTAAGAAAATAAGAACAATATAGATATAATGGCCTTCACTTAAACCTTTCCATGGGGTCATGCCAAGATTCATACCAAAAAGTTCACCTTCAAAAATGGCTGGAACTTTATTGATTGCGGATAAAAAAGCAAAGAATAATGGAATTTGAATTAAAGCAATTAAGCAACCCGAAACTGGATTAATCTTATATTTTTGATAAACCATCATAGTTTCTTGGCTTTTGGCCATCATAGCTTCGTTGTCAGTACGACCAGCATATTTTTTTTCAATACGCGCAATTTCAGGTTGCATTTGTTGCATAACTTTGGATTGACGCATACTTTTTAAAGATAAAGGTAGCATAATTAAACGAATAAGTAATCCTAAAAGGATAACCGAAATACCAAAATTATTAAATAAGTACCCTACTTTTAAAAGTAAAAAGGCTAAAGGTTTAACAAGTATAGTTTGCCATAAACCATTATATTGACCAGATGCTGGTGTAAATTCTTCACAGGTTGGTAAATCACTTACCTTAACAGATAATTGGTCTTCATTTTTTTCATAAATTTTATAAAGTTCAGAATCTTTTTCTGGTTGACACAAAATATCTTTTTGAACACTTTGACCTGTTGTTTCATTAACAATAAGCTTGCCACTTTCATCTTTTAAATAATCATCATTTCCACAGCCACCCGCTAAAGAAATCGTTAATAAAAGAACAACAGCTAAAAATTTATTTTTTACTTTCATATTTTTCTCCCTTTATTTTAATCAAATCTTCAAAACTTTCACTTAATTCTTTAAAGTTTAAATTCTTTGAGCTCTCTTTCATTATTATAATATAATCTTTATTATTCGGCAATGTCTTTTTATTGGCATCTAAGATGACTCTCATCCGCCTTTTTATTTTATTTCTTTCCACCGCATTACCAAGTTTTTTAGACACGGCAATCCCGAAGTGGGAATAAGAATATAAACTATCTCTTATATATAAGGTAAAATTTCTATTTTTAATATATCGCGAATTCTTGATAATATCTGTAAATTCTTGATGACTTTTAATCATTTCATTCTTTTTCATAAGAAACTCCTTCAAAAAAAAATTCCACATAAAAATTGTGGATTATTTACATAGTTCTTTGCGGCCTTTTTTTCTTCTTCTTTTTAAAATATTAGTTTTCTTTCTAGCAAAGAAACCATGTTTTTTAGCTCTTTTTCTTTTATTAGGTTGATAAGTTCCAATTTGCATAATTCTTCCCTCCTTCGTATAAAATGCTCCCTTATTATAATATCAATTCTAAAAGAAAGTCAATCTTTTCTTTCATGCCTTCTCAAAATGCATTTTATCCACATTTGTATCCACTTAAAAGTAACGTTATCCACATTTATTCACGCCAGAAAAACTCTAATTGTGGATAACTTTAGCATTTTTCTCCTTTTTAACTATTTATCCACATAAAATGTGCATAACTTTGTGGATAACTTTAGGCGTTTAAGGCCGATAAAACCTATATTCTTTAAAGTTATCCACATTATCCACATTTGGTACCTTCCACATTATGCCCATTTTTGTGAATTTTGTGGATAGTGTGAATAATACGAATGTTGATAGTGTGGATAAGTCTTAAAAACATAGTATTTGTAAGGGTTTGTAGGCCTACTAAAATGTTGATAATTTGTGAATAATATGTTAGTATGAATTTTGTTCTTTTAAATTTTTTGAAAAAAGTGTAGAATATGGATAGCAAAAAACGAGTGGGGTGGTGAAATGGAGCAAAACAAGTTGTGGGAAGCCGTATTAAATGAGATATATCCAGAAGTAAATTCAGCTTCATTTCATGCTTGGTTTCATGATTTAAAACTTGTAAAAATTCAAGATAATAAGGTATATATACAAGTACCAATGGAGATACATAAAAGAATATTAACAACGAATTACTATAATTTAATTGATGATGCTTTTTATAAGATAACAAATAATAATTATGATTTTGAATTTTTATTAAAAGAAGAAATAGATAATAATCATTTAATAAAAGATGAACACCAAGACAAAAAAAGAGAAGAGATACCTTCTTTAATTGATACTATCCCCGAAATTCCTTTAGAAACACAAGAAAAATGGGAAACCAACCTAATTCCGGAGTTAAATTTTGATAATTATGTCGTTGGAGATTCCAACCGACTAGCAAAAACCGCAGGAATGATAGTTGCCGAGCAACCTGGAAAAGTCCATAATCCTTTATTTATATATGGAAAAAGTGGTCTTGGTAAAACACATTTAATGCACGCGATTGGTAATTATATTGTTGCCCATTCTAAAAAAAAGGTTTTATACACAACAAGTGAAATGTTTAAAGATGATTATATCAATATATCAAACTCCGAAAACAAAGAAAATAATATTCAAGTTGCCGCGAACTTCAAGAAAAAATACCGTGATGTCGATGTTTTAATTATAGATGACATCCAGTATTTAGTCGGGGCAGAGAAGACACAGCAAGAATTTTTCCACACATTTAACGCCTTACACCAGGCTAATAAACAAATTATTATAAGTTCCGACCGTAGTCCAGATGACTTAAAATTGTTAGAGGAAAGACTTCGAAGCCGGTTTATGTGGGGGCTTCCGGTAGATATTTATCCACCTGATTTTGAATTACGATGTAAGATTATTAAAGCAAAACTAAAAAATATGAGCATAAGCTCTATTATTGATGAAGAAGTTATTGAATACATCGCTAATAGTTGCCAAAATGATGTTCGTTTCTTAGAAGGGGCTCTTAATCGTCTTATGGCTTATACAGCAATGATTGTACCAGAAAAAATCACTTTAAACTTTGCGATTGAAGCCCTAGCTGATTTCTCAAACGTTTATAAATCCAACAGTATTGAATCGATTCAAAAAGCGGTGGCTGATTACTTTAATATTCACGTAGATGATTTAAAAGGAAAAAAAAGAAGTAATGATATTGCCTATCCAAGGCAAGTTGCCATGTACCTATGTCGTGCTTTAACTGAAGAAAATCTTAATCGTATCGGCTTAGAATTTGGTGGTAGAGATCATTCCACAGTCATTCATGCTTGTGATAAGATATCTGAGGAATTAAAAAGCAATAAAAATTTAGAAAATTCCATCAATGAAATAAAAAATAAAATGTAAATGTGGATAAAATGTGGATAACTTTTGACAAATGTACATAACTTTGTGGATAACTTTAGGCGTTTAAGCCCGATAAAACCTACATTCTTCAAAGTTATCCACATTATCCACATCTATATTATTATTAATATATATTATATAATAAAAAAGAAAGAGGAGATTTTATGAAATTTGCAATTGAAAAAAGTTTATTATTAGAAAATTTAAACAATGTGGTGAAAGGAATATCCACAAAAAATGTTATTCCTGTTTTGAATGGTATAAAATTTGATTTAAAAAATGAAGGACTCACTTTAATGGCTAGTGATAGTGAACTTACTGTTGAAACTTTTATTGATAGTACGTTAATTACCAATATTGAAAAACCAGGTACCATTATTATTAGTAGTAAGTACATTTTAGATATTATTAGAAAAATGCCTAGTGATATTATTAACTTTGAAATGATGGATGGTTTAAAAATTAAAATTTATTCTGATTTTAACCAATATAACTTAAACTGCTTAGACCCAAGTGATTATCCTAGTATTAAGTTATTAACACAAAAAGACCCTATTATTATTAAAGCATCCATTTTAAAAGAACTTATCAACCAAACAAGCTTTGCTATCTCAACACAAGAATTACGTCCTATTTTAACAGGTTTAAATCTTAAAATTAATGGTGATTTACTGGAATGTATTGCAACCGATTCTTATCGTTTAGCAAAGAAAAATATAAAATTACCAAATCCTATTGTTGGAGATGTTAACATTGTTATTCCTGGAAAAAATGTAACAGAGCTAGAACATATTCTTGTTGATGATGAAGATGTTTATATTCATGTTTTCAATAATCGTGTTTTATTCCAATATAAAAACATTAAATTCCAAACGAATCTTTTAAGTGGAAGTTATCCAAATACGACAAACCTAATTCCTACCGAATTTGAGATTATTGTTCAAAGTAAAAAGAGTGATTTTATGGGAGCCGTTGATAGAGCAGCATTATTAACTCAAGGAAAAGATAAAAACATTATTAAAATGAAAATTGAAAATAAAGAAATGACAATTCATTCTTTTGCTTCTGAAATTGGTAAAACCGAAGAAAAAATTAAAATTGATACCAGTGAATCTTCAAACATTGATATTTCTTTCAGTGCTAAATATATGATGGAGGCTTTAAAAACGATTAAAGATGAAGATATTTTGATTCTTTTAAACAATGATGTAAAACCACTTGTTATTAAATCTTTAACCGATGAATCTCTTATTCAATTAATTTTACCTATCAAAACGTATTAAAAAATGGCCATTTGGCCATTTTTTTTATAATTCGACAAATTATTCTCTTTTAAAGTGTTAGAGTAAGACCAATTTTTCAATTGAAGGGGGAATTTAAATGAAAAATTACGAAATTAATGCCGATACTTTGGCACTTATACCAGTGAATAGTAATACCGTAAAAGTTTATGAATACGATGAAGAATTTATTGTCAACAAAAATGTGAATCAAATCATGGAAGACAGTTGTAAATATTTCGGAAGTTCTTTAGAAGGACGAAAAAAAGGAACAGAGGCTATGATTGGCTTAAATTATAAAGCACCCATTATTGTCGAGGAAACGAATGAATTGATATTTTTTCCAATGAATTCATCAAGATATCATGATACACCGTGGATAAGTTTAAAACATATAAAAAAATACTATAAAACAGAAGAGGGGATTGTTATTGAATTTCTTAATGATAAAAAAATAATTTTAAATATTTCATTTGGTGTTTTGGATAATCAAGTTTTGCGTGCTACCCGCCTAGAAAGTGCTTTAAGAGGCCGTAAATTAAGAAAAAATCGTTTAAAAAAGAGTGAAGATATGTTATAATCTTCTCAGGTATCGGAGTATTGTGTTACCTATTATTTTTCTTAAAATTAAATTTAGGGGGCATTTATGAGAATTAATAGTTTAACTTTATTAAATTTTCGTAATTATGAGCATCTTCATGTTGAATTTCATGAAAAACTAAATTTAATTTATGGAAAAAATGGTTCAGGAAAGACCAATTTAATTGAAGCCATTTATGTGCTTTTTTTAACCCGTAGTTTTCGTCTTACGAATGAAAAAAATTTAATCACTTTTTCTAAAGATTTTTCAAGAGTAGAGGGAAATATTGAAAAAAAAGGCACTTATAATTATCGTGTTTACTTAACAAAAGAAGGTAAAACAGTAAAAATTAATGGTGAAAAAATTAAAAGGATTAGCGATTACATTTCTAATATTGCTTTGGTTTTATTTCATCCTGATGATTTAAAATTCATTAAAGATGCTCCAAGTACCCGCAGAAAAACTTTGAATATTTCTATTTCTTTAATTGACATTTCTTATTTAAGAGCTCTTAATCAGTATCAAATACTTTTAAAGCAAAGAAATGCCTATTTAAGACAAATGGCTGTTGATGCCACGCAGCCATCCGAATATCTACTTATTTTAACGACTAAACTTATTGATTATGGTTATGAAATCTATCAAAAACGTAAAAATTTTATTGAAAGTATGCAAAAGTATCTTCCAGAAATATATAAAAAGATTACGAATTTAGATAAATTGCAGCTTCTTTATCAGTCACCGTATGAAAATAATACCAAAGAAAGCCTTTTAGAGCTTTATAAGAAGAATTTTATTAAAGATTTAAAATTAGGTAAAACAAATATCGGGATACATATGGATGATTTAAGTTTTGTTTTGGATGATAAAGATTTAAAAGATTATGGAAGTGAAGGGCAACAAAAAAATGCCATTATAGCCTATAAGTTTAGCGAATTAGAAATATTTAAAGAAAAGACAGGAAACTATCCTTTACTTATTTTAGATGATTTATTTAGCGAGTTGGACGTGGAAAAAATAGAACATATTTTAACTTTTTTGAAACCAGAAGTGCAAACGTTTATAACCACAACCGAACTAAATACGTTTAATTTTATAGAAAATTTTTCTTATAAAGCCTTTGAAATAAGTGATGGGAAGGTTGTGAAGGAGAGTAAGCATGGAAAATGAAAAAGTTGGACACTATAGCGATAGTGATATTCAAGTTTTAGAAGGCCTTGAAGCTGTTCGTAAAAGACCTGGTATGTATATTGGTAATACAAATGAAGCTGGCTTGCATCATCTTGTTTGGGAAATTGTGGATAACGCAGTCGATGAAGCGTTAGCTGGATATTGTGATGATATCGAGGTTGAAATTGGTAAAGGTAATGTTATTACCGTTAAAGATGATGGTCGTGGTATGCCGACCGGAACAAATAGTAAAACAGGGTTATCCACTATTGAAACTATTTTTACCGTATTACATGCTGGTGGAAAATTTGGCGGCGGCGGATATAAAGTATCCGGAGGGCTTCATGGTGTTGGTGCCAGTGTTGTTAATGCCTTATCGGATTGGTTAGAGGTAAGAGTATACCGTGATGGAAATGTTTATTTTATGCGTTTTGAAAACGGAGGACATCCTGTTGAACCATTAAAAATTGTCGATAAGTGTAGTGAGGATAGAACCGGAACAACTGTAACGTTCCATGCGGATCCTTCTTGCTTTGATACAACCATTTACAATTGGGATATCCTTTATAAACGTTTACAAGAAATGGCTTTTTTAAACAAAGGTATTCGTATTACTTTAATTGACCATCGTGAAGATGAAAAGAAAGAGATTTTTCATTATAATGGCGGTATTATTGAATATGTTAATATGCTCAATAAAAATAAAGAACCTTTATTTGATGATGTTGTTTATGTAGAAGGAAGAGAAGATGACGTTTTAATTGAAGTGGCTCTTCAATATAACGACTCTTATAATTCTCAAATTTATTCTTTTACTAATAATATTCACACAACAGAAGGTGGAACGCATGAAGATGGTGTTAAGCAAGCCTTATCAAGAGTTATCAATAATTATGCCAAAGCTAATAAAATTTTAAAAGAAAACGACGACAGTATTACCGGCGAAGATACAAGAGAAGGTCTTGTGATGATTGTTTCTTGTAAACATCCTAATCCGCAGTTTGAAGGACAAACAAAAACAAAATTAGGTAATAGTGAAGTAAGAAAAATTGCCAGTGATGTCTTTTCGAATGGTTTTGAACGGTTTTTAATGGAAAATCCAGATGCGGCTCGCGCTATTGTGGATAAGTGTATGACGGCTTCTCGTGCCCGTTTAGCAGCCAAAAAAGCTCGGGAGTTAACAAGGCGTAAAACGGCTCTAGACGGTTTTAATACGATTGGCAAATTATCTGATTGTACAAGTAAGGATGCCTCTATTTCCGAAATATTTTTAGTCGAAGGGGATAGTGCCGGCGGTTCTGCTAAAGATGCAAGGATTCCAAAAACACAAGCTATCTTACCTCTAAGAGGAAAAATTTTGAATGTAGAAAAAGCTCGGCTTGATAGAGCCCTTTCCAATGAGGAAATTAGAACGATTATCACGGCTTTTGGTACTGGTATTGGGGATGATTTTGACTTATCCAAACTTCGTTATCATAAAATTATCATCATGACCGATGCTGATGTCGATGGAGACCACATTAGAATCTTGTTATTAACATTATTCTACCGTTTCTTTAGACCTATTGTTGAGGCAGGACATGTTTATGCTGCGCAACCACCACTTTATAAGGTTGTTTACGGTAAAACGATAAAATATGTGCAAACGGATGAAGAATTAGCCGAATATCGTGCCACTTTACCACAAAATGCGAAAGTGATTGTTAACCGCTTCAAAGGTTTAGGTGAAATGGACGCAATCGACTTAAGAAATACAACTATGCACATCGAAAATCGTGTTTTAAGAAGAATTACCGTTGAAGATACAATGGCAGCAGATCAAGTATTCTCTGATTTAATGGGAGATGATGTTTCTCCAAGAAAAACATTTATTGAAGAAAATGCACGATTTGCTGAAAATCTAGATATATAGGAGGTTTCATATGGATAAAATAGTTGAAAATAATGTCGTTAAAGAAGTCCAAGCGTCCTTTCTTAGATATTCCATGAGTGTTATTGCTTCTCGTGCTTTACCTGATTTAAGAGATGGCTTAAAACCTGTTCATAGAAGAATTTTATATTCCATGTATGAATCAAATTATACACCGGATAAACCTCATCGTAAGAGTGCACGTATCGTCGGTGATGTCATGGGAAAATATCATCCACATGGTGACTCCTCCATTTATGATGCCATGGTTCGTATGGCTCAACCATTTAGTTATCGACATATGCTTGTCGATGGCCATGGCAATTTTGGTAACATGGATGGCGATGGTGCTGCGGCAATGCGTTATACCGAAGCTCGTTTATCAAAGCTTTCTCTAGAAATGGTTCGTGATATTAACAAGGAAACGGTTGATTTCGTTCCAAACTTCGATGAAACGGAGAAAGAACCGGAAATTTTACCAAGTAGATTTCCTAATATCTTAGTAAATGGGACAATGGGTATAGCCGTTGGTATGGCTACCAATATTCCACCTCATAATTTAGGGGAAGTTATTGATGGCTGTGTAGCTTACATTGATAATCATGACATTGATACACTAGGCTTAATGCAATATATTAAAGGACCTGATTTTCCGACAGGTGGTATCATTTTAGGAAATAGTGGTATTAAAAAAGCTTATGAAACCGGTCGTGGTAGTATTACCATTCGTGGTAAAGTAGAAATTGAAGAAAATAATGGCAAAAGCCGTATTATTGTTACCGAACTACCATATCAAGTAAATAAAGCTGAATTCCAGTCGCGCATCGGTGAACTTGTTCGTGAAAAAATTATTGATGGCATCAGTGATTTACATGAGGAATCTAACTTAGAAAATCCTGTTAGAGTTGTTATTTATTTAAAAAGAGATGCCAATGCAAATGTTGTTTTAAATAATTTATATAAACATACACAATTACAAACAACATATGGTATTAACTTCTTAATGCTTGACCAAAAAAGCCCTGTTGTTTTACCATTAAAAGATATTATTTCTAAATATATTGATTATCAACGCGAAATCATCATTCGTCGTACAAAATATGATTTGAAAAAAGCCGAAGCAAGAGTACATATTTTAGAAGGGCTAAAAATAGCTTTAGACCATTTAGATGAGGTTATTAAAGTTATTCGTGAATCTAATACAGATGAAATTGCTAAGAGTGAACTTATTCGTCGTTTTGGTCTAGATGATATTCAAGCTGATGCTATCTTAGAAATGAAATTAAGACGTTTGACAGGCATCGAAAGAGATAAAATTGAAGCAGAACTTGAGTCATTACTTGAAGCCATTAAAGAGTACAAGGCCATTATTGCCAGTGATGAAAGAGTATTAGCTATTATTAAAGAAGAATTGCTTGAAATAAAAGCTAAATATGCGGATGAAAGACGTACAAATATTGATATGACAGCTATTGAATATATTGAAGACGAATCTTTAATTCCTGAAGAAAACATCATGATAGCACTTACTAACAAAGGATATATTAAAAGAACCACAACGGATACATTTAAATCTCAAAATCGTGGAGGTGTAGGTGTTAAAGGTATGGGAACGAATGAAGAAGACTTTGTTGAGCATTTATTAAGTTTATCAACACATGATTATGTCTTATTCTTTACAAATAAAGGTAAGGTATATCGTCTAAAAGGGTATGAAATTCCAGAATTTAGTCGTCAATCAAAAGGGCTTCCTATTATCAATTTGTTACAAATAGATAAAGATGAATCTATCAACTCTATGATTAAGGTTTCTAAAGAGGAAAGTTCAAGATATTTACTATTTGCAACTAAAAAAGGTATTGTTAAAAAGACTGCTATTGAAGAATTTGATAATATTCGAACAAATGGTAAGATTTGTATATCATTACGTGAAAACGATGAGTTAATTGGTGTTCGTAAAACAAGTGGCAGTGACATGGTTTTACTTGGTTCTTCATCAGGCCGTATGGTTAAATTTAATGAAGAAAGTATTCGTGTTATGGGCAGAACTGCAAGCGGTGTACGTGGAATTAACCTAGAAGATGCTGAATGTATAGGCGTAGAAATTGCTACGGAAGACGATAGAATCTTAATTGTTTCTGTGAAAGGTTATGGAAAGCAAACAAACGTTCGTGATTTTAGACAAACAAGTAGAGGAAGTAAAGGTGTTAAAGCCTTAAATATTACAGAAAAGAACGGTATTATTGCTTCATTTAAACTTGTTGAAGAAAATTCAGATGTTATTATTATAACCAACACCGGAATGTTAATACGTTTACCATTAGATCAAGTTTCTACATTAGGTAGAGCAACACAAGGTGTTCGTTTAATAAACTTGAAGAACAATCAAACAGTATCAACGATAAGTATTGTAGAACATGAAAATAAAGAGGAAAATGTAATTGAAGATGGAAAAGAAGAGTAATCTTCTTTTTTTAATACTCTTTTTTAATTTATTACATTTATAATTTGGAATGTTTCACGTGAAACATATATGAGAAAAATAAAAAAACCAATGTTTCACGTGAAACATATATGAGAAAAATAAATAAACTAATGTTTCACGTGAAACATATATGAGAAAAATAAATAAACTAATGTTTCACGTGAAACATATATGAGAAAAATAAAAAAACCAATATTTCACGTGAAACATATATGAGAAAAATAAAA
>CAKOOQ010000014.1 GCA_934098555.1 uncultured Bacilli bacterium | reverse complement strand
TAGCCATAATCACTTGGATACATTAAACCTATTTTGCCATTCCACGTCGTTGTTCTTGTTACCGTATCATTACAATATGTGCCTGACGTACATATTTTTCCATTATTGCTACTTCTTTCATTACTATAAAAATGACTTGCTAATCCATTACTTGCTGACGCATAACTATTTGTGCCATTTGTTCCTGTATTCCATAAAGTGTTTCCTACTAAATTTTTTAAATTTGTTTTTACGCCGGTTGTAGTAAAATCACAGGTTGTTGTTCCATTATTATTACTAGAATAACAGTTTCCAGAACTATTATTGTAGTACAATGAACCTCCAACACTTTCACTTTCATAGCCTGGATTTAAAAGTTTCATTAAATCGGCCTCACTCCATTCATTGACACCACGTCCATCATTTACTGATGACTCTGAAGAGTCCCATGAATAGGTTCCTATTGATTCATTTCTTATTAATTTTATTCTTGTTTCTTTTTTGCCTGTGCCATCATCTATATTATTCATCACTCCTATAATACGCCATAACTCATCATCTATTTTAACGTAGTTACAAGGATTTGCCCCAACATATCTTAAATTATTATCACTTGTTCCATCATAGGCTAATGTATAGGTACAACTATCACTTGTTTTATCTGGAACAGTATAAACTTCTGTTGATGATTTGTCATTGTCTTTGGCTAAGGCTAAGATTTGACAATGAGCTGCATTTGGATTTAATTCACAATATGATTTTTCTTTAAAATATAAGATACACTTTGTTCTTGTAGTACTATTTGCCGTGTAAGTACTATAATCTAATATCGCATGCCAATTATCATCATCCCATGTGACTGTTACACCACTGTTACAACTTGATTTTGTTGTATCTAAGGTAAGTCCTGAATCCTTATTGGGCATCTCTCTTGTAATTTCATTATTGACATAATAAGCAAAATATAAATCTCCTGGGTCTTCAACAGCTCCATTTATAACGTTAAAGTCTTTCTTTTCTTCATAAAAAGCATAACTCTTATAAAAGAAAAAGATACCTAAAGATACAACAAGGAAACCTATAAGCAAATATAATAATTTTCTTTTAAAATGAGATTCTTTATATCCTTTTAAATCATAAGGATACCCCCCCCCGACGTCCTTTTTAACTTAATCATATGCTTCTTCCTTTCCTTTACTTTTATTTAGTATTTATAATCATCATATAAATTTTTATTGTTTTATCCAATCTCGTAAGGATTTTCAAGTGTTCCTTCTCCACTTAAAATTGACGTAGAGGGTATCAGATATACCGAAGGAAAGACACCATATGTAGTAGCCGCTGCGAAGAATTGGACCCTACTCCCTATAACAAACACGCCAGAAGCACCCGAAGAATGTGCGTAAGGAGAGATTGAAAATTGAGCCAATTTTAAATTATAAATCCAATCATTATTTTTGCAATCGCTGTAAGAACTACTACTCCAATTATATAATTCTTTGACTAAACAACTGGTTCGATTACTTGTACTTCCCCCACCAGTTGCATAACCATAATCACTTGGATATATTAAGCCTATTTTTCCTTGCCATGTTGTTGTTCTTTCTACGGTATCACTGCAATATGTACCTGGCGAGCATATCTTTCCTATATTACTTCTCTCATATTCATAAAAATGACTTGCTAATCCATTGTTCGTCGATGTATATCCATTTGTTCCATTGCTTCCTGTATTCCAGACGACATTATCTACTAGAGCCTTTAAATTTGTTTTTAAGCCGCTAATGGTAAAATCACAGGCTTTTGTTCCATTATTATTACTAGAATAGCAGTTTCCTGAACTATTATTGTAGTACAAGGAACCTCCCACGCTTTCACTTTCATAACCAGGATTTAAAAGTTTCATTAAATCGGCCTGGCTCCATTCATTAACACCGTTACCATTATCAACGGAAGATTCGGAAGTGTCCCATGAATAGGTTCCTATGGATTCATTTTTTATTAATTTTATCCTTGTTTCTTTTTTGCCTGTTCCATCATCAATATTATTCATAAGACCTATAATACGCCAGTACTCATTATCTATTTTGACATAATTACAAGGATTTGCCCCTACATATCTTAAATTGTTATCTGTTGTTCCATCATAGGCTAAGGTATAAGTACAACTATCACTTGTTTTATCTGGAACCGTATAAACATCATTGGATGACGGATTGGCATTTTCTTTAACATACGTTAAGACATCTTTCCCTACGACAGGAGTTGAGTAAGTGGTTGCGACAACCACTTTAGAACTAAATTTAGCATTTTGAACATTTGAGGTACTCGCATCTACATTTTCATCTAACCATAATCTTAAAGTATATGTTTTAGATTCTTTGGATTTTAACGTTCCCGTGATAATATTTAGTGAACTTGACGCCTTGTCTAAGGTTTTCGTGGTCGATACTAAAGTTGATAATAAGGCTGTTTTTAGCTCATTTTCTGTACTATCCTTTTTGGTAGCTAACATGAATTTAATAGCGCTATTGTTGGTTAAGGTCGTGGTGTTTAAAATCTCTAAATTAATATTATAGGAAGCATAAGAATCACACGTGTTAGTTATGGTGAATTCATAAGGGGTTAATTTTTTACCTTCTTCGTCTAACAGGGGATATGCTTTTTGAATGCTAATGTCATCTTTATCACTAAAAGCTACATTAAAGCACGAAGATGAGATAACATTTTTATCCGTCTGGGATAAATTTATAACCCATAAAGCGTACGACACGCCTACAATACTTATAACAGCTATAAGAACAAATGTTATAATAATTATTTTCTTTTTTTTATTCATTTTTTTCCAAACTCCTTATCCTTATTCATATTGATAGTGTAGCATATTTGCCAAAAAAAATAAACCTTAATAAGGTTTAAATTCAAAATCAAAATAAGTATAATAACCCCCTTTAGGAAGGTTTAAATAACTTTCTATAAGACGTTTAGCCAAGACAGATACTTCGGTAGCTCTTTTGTCTTTAACTAAAGGATTAATATATCTACTTTTCGTTGTAATCTTAACACAATATTTATTTTCTAAATAAATATCACTTTTATAGGCTTTTTTTACCCTTAAAAATTTATGGAAGACTTCTTTTAAATATGAGTCTTGACAATTTTTAAATTTTAAAATAACTTCTTCACTAAGAGTATACAAATCTTTAACCGTTAAGGCTTTTATTTTGGATAAAGACTTACACATATCCGCATAAAATTGCATAAGTGTTCTATCGGTATCACTTATCCACACAGGCCAAAGTTTTGAAACCGTCAAAAGATATTTTTCTGCAAGTCTTTGACATTTAAAAGCCAGTTCTTCTTTTCCATCTTCGTTTTTAGAAAGATAAAGATTTTGATAAACGTCTTCTATGTCCGAAAATTTCCAAACTCTTTTTAAGGTTAAACCACTCGAGAAATTATACCCTAATCTATCCGCGGCAAGTTTTGGTATTTCATTATCCGCTAAAGGATATTTTTTATAATGCCAGACATCTTCTAAACGAATATTATCTCTTCTTAAAAGAATATCTTTTTTTTCTGGTGTTTCTTATTGTAAAGTATCTTGATACATAAAATCAATACAATGTTTAAAAACTGCTGGGGTGATTTTCAAAATGTAAGTCGAATTATCTATTAATTATATAATGGTTATGATATGATTAATGCGGTGATATTATGGAAAATAAAAATATTTTGGATATAAATAAAAATGATAATATTGAAAATGATTATCTTGAATATAATAAAGGTTCTGCACTTGATAGAATGTCAAATGATTATTATCAAGCTATTGATGAAAGTGTTGAATTAATCACTCATTCAAATATTGCAGGTATGAATCAAGTTGTTGTTTCAGCCTCTGATAAACCAATTATTGGTACACAAGCTTTAGATACTTGTTTTGGAATCCTATTATACGATAGAAAAAATAAATTTGGAATTGTTGGTCATGCCGACCCTAAAAATATTTTCGGTATAGTTGTAGAAATGTTAAAGCAAATTCCTAGTACTACGGAAGGAAATGTTGAATATACAATTATTTCTGGATATCGTGCTATTGAACAAAAGAATTTCAAAAGTGTTGAGGAAATACAAGATATTTTAAGAAATTATATGTCAATAAATCCTAAAATACATTTCACTTCATTAAAAACACCAATCAATCCCTCAATGCCAAATGGCTTGTTATGTTACGATTTTGCTTTCGATACAATATCCGGAAAAGATGTTACAAGTATTGTATTTATAAATTATGCTGAAGAACAAAAGAGACGCCATATTTAATAAGGACAGATTATATAATCTGTTCTCAGGTTGTTGACAAAGTGAATTTTTTGTTAACAACCTTTATTTTTGATAAACAAAGTGATATAATGAATTTGCGAGTGATAATCCATTCTCAACAAATGCATTGTCAATACTCGCTTTTTTAATGTGAAATTGTTATAATTATATTGTTGAGGATGGAGCGATAATTATGGCCATGACAAGACAAAAATGTAAAAATGATTGTATCATACATAGTACATTAGATGAATTAGTACCACAAGAACATTTGGTAAGAAAACTAGATAACTGTATAGATTTTACCCTCATAGATGTATAGATTTTACCCTCATAGAAGAATTAGTAAAAGATTTATATAGTGTTTTTGGAAGACCAAGTATTCCACCTGTGGTACTTTTTAAATTGATATTTATAAATGTGATATTTGGAATAAATTCAATGAGAAGAACATGCGAAGAATGTAAAGTAAATATAGCATATATATGGTTTTTGGGATTATCAATGTATGATGATATTCCTAATTATTCAACATGGAGTCAAAATGATATAAGAAGATATAAAGATAGTGATGTTTTTGATAAAATATTTGAAAAGATATTAGATCAGGCCATTGAATATGGATTTGTAGATTCAGAAACAGTATTTGGAGATGGAACACATCAAAAAGCAAATGCTAATAAAAATAAATATAGAGACGTAGAAGTAGAAATAGCAAAAAAAGTTTATGAAGATAAATTATTGAAAGAAATAAACGAAGATAGAATAAAACATAGTAAGAAGAAAATTGACAGTTTAACCAAAAAAGAAGTAATGTTTGATGAAGCAACAGGAGAATTAATTAAAAATAAAGATACCAAACATATTAAAGAAAGTATAACAGATCCAGAAAGTGGATGTTTTCATAAAGGAGAGAAAGAAAAATGTTTTGCTTATACTCATCAAGTTTTTTGCGATAAAAACGGATTTGTGTTAGCTAAAACAACCACGCCTGGTAATGTTCATGATAGTGTTGCTTTTTTTGAGGCATATAATACCCTTAATAAAAAATTTAAAGATCAAATTAAAAACGTGTGTTTAGATGCAGGATATGTAAATCCGGCCATTTGTAGAGAGATAATATTAAATAGACATACTCCACTTATGCCATATAAAAGGCCAATGACTAGTAAAGAATTCTTTAAAAAATATGAGTATGCTTATGATGAATATTATGACTGTTATATTTGTCCAAATAATGAAGTATTATCTTATTCTACAACATATAAAAATGGATATAAACAATACAAATCAAATCCTGATAAATGTGCAAATTGTCCAATTAAGGATTGGTGTACAAAAAGCAAAAATCATCAAAAAATAATACTACGTCATATATGGGAAGAATACAAAGAACAGGCAAATGAAAATAGATATACTCAAAATTGGAAGGACAATTATCCAAAAAGAAAAGAAACTATTGAAAGAGTTTTTGGGGATTGTAAAGAACAACACAATTTGAGATTTACAAGAGTTCGTGGGTTGCTCAAAAATGGACAAAATACCACGTTGATTTTTGCATGTCATAATTTAAAAAAATGGCTAATTGGAGATGGAAAAAGTCATCAAAGCAGCCATTAATTATGTCTACTTTTATTAAAATATCAAAATTATTCAAAAAAGAGGCATATTCCTTTTTGAACATGCCTCTTTGGCAACAACCTGAGATATATTATATTTATTTAATATATCTTTCTCTTTTTCTACTCCAGCGTCTCCCATAAACACAAACTTATAACCATCAAGTTCAGTATAAATAACATTTGAATTATCTTTTTCATTAACATATTCTTTTGTTTATAAAAAATATGGTTTGTTATTATCTATATTTAATTCTTTAATACATGAATAATACTTAATTTTCTTTTTATCTAATACTTTGATTAATTCTTTTTCTAATTCATTAAACTCTCCTCAATTAAAGATTACTTTTTCTACTTTGAAATTATTAACTAAATTAATAG
Source organism: uncultured Bacilli bacterium (assembly GCA_934098555.1). Lineage (GTDB taxonomy): Bacteria > Bacillota_I > Bacilli_A > RF39 > UBA660 > Ventrenecus. The sequence goes on along the minus strand of CAKOOQ010000014.1, from coordinate 24,425 downwards.
CTTCACCCATATGATCATAGTCCTCATGTGGCAATATTATGAAAAAGGCCCGCTAAAGTAATGGCTTTATTTTGGGTAAAATGCCATAAAATAAGTGTCACACCTACAGAATGATCTAAATTAGAATAAAAGTATGTGACATTAATGCACCTATAATAATCGGTGCCACAATTCATATTAATTTTACTTATTCTTTTCCTCACAGGCGTATTAATATAATCGTCATGTCACAAGAGTTAAAAACTCATTTTTTCTTCTTCTTTTTCTTTTTATCATCTTCAAAGATATCATACATAGCCGTTTCTTCTAAATCTTCTTGTTTAGGCTTTTTCTTATCTATTTCTTTTTGGGTATTTTGGATAGACTTTTCATAGTTTTCTATAATAGTCGTCGCATCGTTTACTTTAGCTAAAGCCTCATCCTTGTTTTGAGCCCTTGCTTTAGTTGGCTTTTTCTCTTCTTTGACAGGCTCCTTCGCAGGTTCTTTAACAATAATCGTTTTCTTTTTTGTCTTTTTAAGAAGAACCATCATGAGTAGAAGAAGTAAGAAAATAAGTCCCCCAGCCATATATAAAATAACATTTTTATACTTTAATAATTCTTCTTTTAAAGTAGAAATGGTTTTATCATTATAAATGACATAACTATTTTCATCTTTATCATAAATATAATAATTATCTTTACCTGTCACGATATTCATGGCATAAATTAAGATAAGCGAATTATCTTCACTTTGTAAAGCATCATACGTTTCATTATTTATTTTTATCGTTGTTTTAACAAAACCTTCTTTTTCTTCACTTATTTTTTTAATATATAAAAGAAGTTGATCTGATTTATTTTCATTATATAAAGTATAAGTGTTGCTTTCTTCATCATAAATCGCGTATATGGTATCACCTTTACTGTCTTTTAATGCCACAAGGGTAAATTTTGTTGCTTCACTATAAAAAGCCGGAATATCAAAGTTACTTATTTTTATCTGTTTGGCTTCATAACCAGCTGGTGTTTCTAAGTTTTTAGCATTTTTTATCACGGTGTATTCAGAATCACCTATCTTAACATTAATCGGATTATCATCTTTGACATTAACGACTACTTTATAAACTCTTTCAGCACCTGTTTCACTTAAAACTTTTACTTCAAAGGTATTTACCCCTTCATTAACTTCAACTTCTCCCGTACCACTTAAACTCGCATAGTTACTTTCTAGGGAAGCTTCTATTTTAACTTTGTCTACCGTAGAAGGCACATTCACCGTATAAGAAAGCGTTTCTTTATTAAATTCAGGTGTTAAAGCATATTCCCCTACTTTTAAGCTTTTTAAATAGCTATTGGTATCTTTTTGTCTCGGAGCTGTCACAGTAACAATTTTACTGGTATTAACATTTATGGTATCAATTCCTGAGTTATTAACGGAACTCACATTTCCCGTTACCGAAAAGCCAATTTGTCCGACAGAAGTAGCCGTGCAAGTCACAGATAACGTTTTGTTAATATTTGTTCCGGTTCCCGAGTCGCCAACCCCATTGTCCCCTAAAGAACAATTTGAAGTAGCACCATAGCCATTTCCTTGTAAGGACCAGGCTCCAACGCCCTGCATATTGACATAAAAAGTAACACGACTACCCGCTTCAACATAATTAGCAGAAGACGTAACACTTACACTGGCTGCATGAACATTTAACCCTATCATGCAAGGGATTAAAAGTAATAATTTCTTTTTCATAAGTTCCTTTCTAGGCTTGATTAATGCCTATTTTTCCTAATAAATATTGTCTTAAGCGAAGAAGATCTGCAGAAGTAACACTGCCACTTGTCGTATAAACATGACAAGCTTCAAGGTATGCTCCAGAAAGGGTGACTTTTTTAAGAAGAACTTGTCTCATTCTTAGAAGGTCAGCTGAGTTAATCTCTCCATCACCCGTTAAATCACCATAGATAACAATGATTCTTTCTTCTCCTGTGCTAAAAGTAATAATATCTCCCGTATGAATTTTTTCTGTATCGCCAACTAAAGAACCATTATTTCTTTTAATAGAAACTTCACTGGCAATTGTTTTATTTTTCAAAGCACCTGTAGTGATATTAAGCGATAAATTCGTCACATAACTTCCTTTTTCATTTAAACCCATGTTAGATAAATGCGTGCTTACAGGTGTTACTACTGGAACAACATCTTCTTTCTTGTCATCATCTTTTTTATCATCGTCTTTACCATTATTAGGTGTATCTGTATGATTACCCGTGTTACCCGCATAAATGCCCTCATTATTTTTACTTGTCCCAGTAGAAGCATATACTAAGCCAGCTTTAGCCGGATTTTCAGCCGAAGAATAAGCCCCAATATTATAGAAGTTGTAAAATCCTTCATAAATTTGGCCTTGATATTCAAAACGATTACCACTCGTTACTAAACCAATCGTACTTCCGACTTCTTGTCTTGATAAAGAAGCTAAGTAAATCGGACTCACATTATAAGTTTTCCCGGCTTCCATGAACATACTACTATAACTAATATGGTCAACATTGTCATTTCCGGTCATAAAAGTTCCTTTTAAAACACTTAAAACCATGCTTTCCGTATAATAATCCGAATAACTTAAATCTTCGAACATTAAAATGCTATCCACCATTAAAAAGTTACGAGGGTCTAAAAAGTATTCCACTGTTTGAGTATTAGCAATATACCAACTGCCTTCGGTGTTTTGTAAAGGTTGTTCGAAACATTCGGTACAGCTACTGATTGAACCCACTAATTTTTCTCTTTGCACAGATGTATTAAAATCAAGATTGGTCTTTAAACTAGAAAAGGTCCAATTAGGATATTGTTCATGTAAACTACGAAGCCATTTTTTATACGTTTCATCAAAACCTTCTTTATTTAAAGCTTCTTCAAAAGTAGTATCTTTAATCTCACTGGTTCCCCCTTTTTCCTTACCTGTTTTAGGATGCGTCGTATACTCAGGCATATTATTATAAATAGGAATCGTAAAATGAAGGGCTAAGCTTAATAAACCATTTTCTTTGTAACTTCGATAACTAGAGGCGGCTTCATTCATAGGCGCTGCTAGGTTAGCCATATATTGGTGGGTATAAACACTATAACTGCCGTTTGGATTCACGTTATATTTTTTTAAATAACTCGTATATTGCCCAGCGGCAATATAATCATTAGCAATAAAAGAAGCCCCACCTAAAATCGCTTTTTTAGGACTTGTCCAAGGAAGATTATAATTAGAAATAACACCTATTTCAGGAACATTAACATAAGCCGCACAAACAAACCCTGTTTTACCATTATAAGTTCCTTTGTACCAACCCGCTGTACAGCCAATTCCTTGATAAAGATTCGTACTTTCTAAAGTGATTTGATTATTACGATAAAGATAAGTTACAATAGGATTATTAGTCCCAGCTCCTGATCGAAAGGAAACTTCATTACCTGTCACGGTCGCGATTGTTGCCGCATGAACACTTCTTACACCTAAAAAGGAAATAAGCAATAATAAAACAAAAATCAACTTCTTATACATAGCATCTACCCTCCTTTTATTCAAGACTATTATATCAGAAATTTGTCGAAAAAGAGAGAGTCTTCTTTTTCTTATGTAAATAAACTATCAAATATTGAGATTTTTACCAATTTAGTTTATAATTTAGTAAAATAAAGGGGACTTTGAAAGAAAGGTTGTGTTACATGAAAGCACTTATCAAAAAAATTAAAAATGCCCATAAAGGCATGGTATTCTTTTATTTTATCTCATTAATCGCTTATTTTATTTGCTACTTTTTAATCTTTAAAAGCTTACTGCACTTAGAAGGCATCGAAACTGTTTTAAGGTTTGTTATTTTAGGCATCTTTGGCCTATTTGGTCTTATTTATCTTATCTTTGGTTTTAAGGCTATGGTGAAAAAGAAAAAAATCATCTTTAGTATTTTAACGATTTTTACCCTTTTATTTGCCGTCATTTTTGGCGTAGGGTCTCACTATATCGATTTTGTTTATCAAAAAATTGAAAATTTTGTAACAAAAGACACCAGTACCTATACAACCGTTTTAATTGGTTTAAAAGGTACAACATTAACAAGTGAAACAAAAATTGGTATGGTAACCGATGAAAGTGATAGAACAGGTTATATTTTACCTTTAGAATTCATGAAAAAAGAAGACATGAAGCAAGAAATTTCTTACTATGGCAATTATACAGAACTTTTAAATGCCCTTTATAATAAGGAAGTAGATGCCATCTTTATTACCAAAGATTACCCAATTTTATATCGCAATGAAGAAAAATATCAAAATATTGCCAATGAAACAGAAATATTAAAAGAATATTCTAAAGAAATGAAAACCGAAGAAAGTGAGCTTTTAGCCTCTACAAAAAGCCTAACGGAACCTTTTACTGTTTTATTTTTAGGCGTAGACTCAGAAAGCAAAGATGGTTTAGATGCCAATGCCGCCTTTAATGGCGATACTTTAATGCTCGTCACGTTTAACCCTAAGACATTAACCGCGACCATGCTTAGTTTTCCAAGAGATACATATGTTCCTATCTATAGCAGTAGTGATAGAATGCTTTATCAAAATAAGATTAATGCTTCTGCATCTTATGGAACAGCAAGTACGGTTAATACAATTGAACATTTAACGGGCATTAATATTGATTATTTTGTAAAAGTGAATTTCCAAGGTGTCATTGACCTTGTTAACACATTAGGTGGTATTGATGTTGACGTAGAACAACCTACATACTCTTATTATGTCAGTATTTATGGCGAAGGAAGACTTTGTGAAAGTAACTCTCTTCGTTCAACGCTTCCTTCAGATCTTGTGTGTATGAACACAGGCATGCAGCACTTAAATGGTGAACAAGCCTTAGCTTACTCAAGAAACCGTTATGGTTTTATCAACGGTGATTTAGACCGTAATCGTCATCAACAACAAGTTATTGAAGCAATAGCTAAACAACTTATGAAATCTTCTAATTTAAGTACTTTCGAAAATTTATTAGATACTATTAGTAAAAATATTGCAACCAACATGAAAACCAATCAAATTTTATCATTCTATCAATCTATAAAAGGGATGCTTGGTAAAGCTTTAAACGGTGAAGACTTTATAAGTATTCAAAAGCTTGCTTTACAAACCTTCTACTTTACAAGTCCTTATGGCCTATCTTGTGTTGGTTATTATCAAGGAAGTCTTGATAAAGTCGTAGAAACAATGAAAGAAAACTTAGGAATAGAGCAAATTGAAACCGTTAAAACTTTCTCATATGACTACTCAGAGGATTATGAAATAACTTCTGAAGTGATTGGTACCGGTATTTACTCAGGTGGTAAAGTACCAGATAGTTCTATTACTGATACCAAAGTAGAAGAACCAACTGACAAAGACGATAATACAATAGACACTCCAGATAATGATGAAAGTACAAACACTCCTAGCGATAATGGGGATGATAACACGGATAACAAAGAAGACGAAGATAAAGATAATAAAAACGATAACGATGGTAAAACAGATACTGGGGATAATAATACCGATAATCCTGTAACTCCAGAAGAACCTAAAGACAACACTTCAAAAGAAGAGGATACAAAGATTCCAGGTGCCCCAGCTGAAGAAGAATAAAGAGCTTAAGCTCTTTTTTTCGTAAAAAAAACTATTTCTAGTGTTATCTACAAATAGTTTTTATTCATTAATTTAAGATACTTTAATGAATGTAATAAAACAAATAAACCGAGTAAGAAATCAATGACATCTGATGAGATTATTGAAATCATCATTAAAACACCTATAATTATACCAATTATGCCAGCGGCTCTTTTACCTTTTTTGGCGTAAGTATAACCCCAAAATAAAACAACAGCATAAATAATGTAGAAAAAATTAAATTTATTAGAAGCAAGGGTTAAAAATAAGATGATTAATTCTAATATAGCTAGTAATAACATATCTTCTTTTAATTTCTTTTTGGCTATTTCAAACTCTGTCACTTTATACCTCCTATCATTAAAATCATTATAACATGCGAATATATAAAATAAAAAGAACTACTTAAAATAGTTCCATTTATTATTAGTAAGTAAAAATAAGTCGCCTTTAAATATCTTTATCATCAAAATTATCAGATTGTATTTTTTCAATATTTGTTTCTAATTTGTTTATTCTTTGATTTAATCCTTCGACAAGTTTTTCGATTCGCTTGTCATTGATATCCATTTTATCCTTGTATTTTAAAAGCAAAGTGCGATACTCTCCACTAAGCCCATCTAAGGCATGAATATCAATATTAACAATATCTTTACCAAGTGTTTTTAAAATATCTTCATAATCTTTACTCGTATTACTAAAGAATTTACCGATGCCTTTAGAAAAATTGATTTCATTTGTGTATTTATCACATTCCATACTTTGACCCGTATCAAAAATTGGCGTTGTTCTTTCCCATTCTAATGTTTCAACATTCCTAATAATGCCAAAATTTTTTAAATGTCTATCCGTATTTAGCATTAAATAATCAACAATAAACATATCCTCAACATTTTTTCTGGCATCTGGAACATGATGTTTTTCTAAAATATGAAGATAAAATTCATAATCATTTATATTGTTAGGCTTTTTTTCTGATTTAAAAATATCATAAGCCGAAATAATTTCTTCATTATCATTAACAAAATTATCACATTTTGAAATCAACTTTGTTTTGTCTGTCCATTCGACACGATAATCACAATAATTAAAGCCTAGACGTTTACTTATTTGAGAAGCAAGCCATTCATTAAATGGTTCTTCTCTACTTTGAGTATAAGTTCCCTTAACCAGAACACGTTTACCTTTTTCAATTATCCACCCTTTTTGTAACATTCCATCCGTTGTATTATTTGGAGAACGAAGGATGGCTTTATCTGTCGAAGATGTTACATTTGACGAACTATCTAAAGATGCTTCCAAATAGGCTTCATATTCAAAATCATTTGTAAAAAAATTAATATCCTGCCACTTAACATCGCTATTTTCTTCTTTTAACCAATACTGATCAGATAAAGAAAGAGCATAAGATTTATTTAATAATTCTTCTGGTGAAGAAACATTTAATTTTTCCAATAATCTTTCTAAATCTTTTCGCCAAGAAGGTATTCCCCTTCCTTTAAACCATTCGTTAGTTTGCTTTAGGATACTTGCTCCTTTAGTATTATAGGCATTAAATACGGATAATGGAGCATATTCAATATGATAAATTTCATATATTTTTTCGATAATATTAAACGTTGTATTGTACTTTATTAACATAATGGCAATATTTTTATTCATTAATACGCATTTCATATAATGACTCCCTTCATAAACGTTCCAAATTGGCTATCGATTTTATTTGTCATCATGATGACTTTCTTCATCATTTTCAATGTAAGCCGCGATAGAACTTGGTTCTTTAATAACATTATTGATTCTATCCAATGTCTTTTCCCACGTTTTCTCCATTTCATATTTAAAAAATTCTATTGTTGAGAATAAATCATCCTTTTCATCGAATTTTTCTAGAGCTGCATAATAATATTTCTTGTCTTCATTGTAAATAATGATTGGTGGCAAACCGTGCGTCATGAGATAATAATTCATTAAAGTTCTTCCAACTCTTCCATTGCCATCGGCGAAAGGATGAATCTCTTCTAATACATTATGTAAAAAAGCGACTGTTATAAGGATATTCTCATCATTTTTATTTTTTTCGGATGTTGTGATTTCATTTATAAGATGTTCTATATCTTCCTTTACCTTTTGAACGGATGAACCAACCTCATTCATTCCTGTTATGTAATCATGCTTTTTATATTCGCCCGGTCTTTCTTTATTTATGTTATATCTTCTCTCATCATAAGTACCATTAGTCAACAACTCATGTACTTTTTTTATTAATGTTTCTGTAATGGGTTCTTTTCTGATAATTTTAGGCAATAAATATTCATAACATGTTTTTTGATTCGATATTTCAAAGAGGGTTCTTAACTCACCTGTGTAATTCAAAATTTGACCGTTTTTAAATATTTCTCTTGTATCGTGATAGGTTATTTTGTCATTTTCAATAGCTCCAGAATTATAGGCAAATAAAATACAGTAACTATCTAAGGCTAATCTTAAATCTTCATCATTTTTTATATTTAATGATTTCCAATATTTAATAACTTCTGTGTAGCTATATTTTGGTGACGCCATATATCAACACCCCTTTCACTATGAAGGTATTATATCACAAAAAAACTAGATTTCTCTAGTTATAAATAAATACCATAAGGATTATGATTCAAACGTAAACTATCCGATAAAGTAGCCATAAACTCAGAATTGGTTGGTTTGGCCCGGTCATAATCAATGCTATGGCCAAAAATTTTATTCATGACTTCATAATCAGCTCTGTTCCAACTTACCTCAATGGCATGGCGAATAGCTCTTTCTACTCTGGAAGGGGTTGTATTATAACGACTCGCAATTTCAGGATAAACTTCCTTAGTAATCCCTCCAATTAAAGAAGCTTGTTCATAAAGCATTAAAATGCCTTCTCTTAAATATTGGTAACCCTTTATTTGCGAAGGTATGCCAAGATCATGTAAAAGCTCAGACACTTTTAACTGTAAAGCACGACTCGCTTTTTTATTTTCATATAATTCATTGGCTACATCCACGACCACTTCTTTAATCCGTTCTTTTAAAGAACAAAGTTCGCAGGGCTTTAACATAAAATAATCCACATTGTATTTATTAATCATTTTAACCGTATACTCTTTACCATAACTGGATAAAACAATCACATGTTTATTAATTTTTAAATCTTTTAATGCGCTTAAAATAGCCAAACCATCTTTGCCAGGTAAAATAAGGTCCATTAAAATAACATCTATATCATTAACATGTTTTTCGATATAAGGCAGGACTTCTTGGCCATCAAAGATAACATTTAAAATGTTGATTTCGGTGTCGTCTTTAAAATATTTTTTTACTTCGTCAGTAAATTCTTTACTATCATCTACTACTAAAGCATTAATTTTTTTCATTTTCTTCTCCCTCTTTATACACCTCTACAACTAACACACCCTAATCGTATCAAAGATTTCGTCGAATTTAAAGAAAATGTATTGTCATGTTATGTCTAGTTATGTCTAATCGTGTCGAATTTCTTTTATTTGACATAAATTAGATACTTTATGACTCAAAGAGCCGATTAATAAACCGTCTATTTTATCATCTTCCAAATAACTTTTAAGATTTACTAAAGAAAGGCCTCCCCCGTAAAAAAGAGGAAAAGTAAAATGAAAATAATCTTGCATTTTGGTTCGTAATTCTTTAAAGATATTGTCAACTTCCTTTAAAGGTAAGGCTTTTTCTTCTCCGATTAAAAAGAAAGGTTCATAAACAACCGTTATTTTTTTGTAATACAAAGGAGAAACATCTTTTAAAAATACTTGAAGATGCATCATTAAAACTTCACTTGTATATTGATAATAATATTCTTCTAAAGTGCCTGTAATAATAAGATAAACATCTAAATCATTTTTTAGACATTCTTTTATCTCGCTTTCAATTTCATACGGGTTGGCATGGCATTCAAAGTGATTAATTAAAACTCCTTTTACGTCTAGACTTTTTAAGGCATCTGCACTCGTACTACCCGTTAAGTTTTTCTTATCCTCCGGACTGACATACTGACTTAAAAGTTTATAAGAGAAGCTATGCATTAAAGGAAGATAACACAAAGAAGGAGCTAAATATAGGTTGGCCAAAGATAATTTTTCTAACTCTTTTTTATACGTAATCATTTCTTTTAAAGAATGATTCATTTTTAAATTAAATATCAAGGGTTTCAATATAACTTCCTTCTTCCTGGATGGCATCTAAAGCCACTAAATGACCTTTAGCAATGTATTCTAAAGTAGCTCCTCCCCCAGAACAGACATAGGTAAAACGATTGCTGTAGCCTAGTTTTTTAACGCTACTTGAAGCATCTCCCCCACCTACGATAACGTGAGCTTTAGAAAAAGCTAAAATGTTGAAAAGTTCCTTAGTACCATTCGCAAATCTCTCATCTTCATATAACCCTATCGTACCATTTAAGAAAATCGTTTTGCTTTCGTTTATGACGCTGGCATATTTCTCAAGGGTTTTACGGCCTACATCTAAAATGATTTCGTTATCAACAACTTTATCAACTCTTTTATATTGAATATAATTTTTATCATAAGTACTGCCTACGATAACATCTAAAGGTAAAACAAATTTTTCTTTGTTTTCAAGCATCATTTGCCCAACACGGTAAATCAATCCATAGTCCATGGAAGCTAAAGAATTACCGGTGGAAAAATTTAAGGCTTTTAAGCACGTATTAGCAATTCCCCCTCCACATAAAATATGCTCGCATTTAGGAAGAAGGGAAGAAATAAGATCCATTTTATCATCTATTTTGGCTCCTCCCATAATAAGGGTAAAAGGATGCTCTGGTTCTAAAATATACTTATCTAAATTTTCTAGTTCTTTTTGGACAAGAAAGCCAATACCGCTTGGTAAGTATTCGGCGATGCCGCACGTAGAAGCATGACGACGATGCATAGATGCAAAAGCATCATTAATAAACACATCCCCAAGACTTGCCCAAAACAAAGATAATTGGGCATCACAATGACTTTCCATTTTACCTTGTAAGTCCATAAATCTTGTATTTTCTAAAACAATAATTTCGCGAGGTTTTAAAATTTTAACACGTTCATAAATACCTTCACCAAAATTTTCTTTGGAAAAATAAATTTCTCGGTTTAAAAGACTTTTTAATTTTAAGGCCACGGGTTCTAAAGAATATTTTTCCTTATCACTTTCTTCTTTAATTTTACCTAAATGACTTAAAATAACGATACTACAATTTTGAGTCAACAAATACTCTATCGTATCTAAAGACGAAGTAATTTTAGTATCATCTAATATTTGACCATTTTGAATAGGAACATTTAAATCAAGTCTTAAAATGACTCTTTTATTTTGTAAATTCATATTTTGGATTCGCTGTTTCATATTATTTTCCTCTCTATTATTAACATTAAAATTTTAACACAGTTACCCTAAAAAAACTACTAGGAAAAAAAGTAAGCCAATAATACCTTATTTTAACAACTTTTTACCTAAAATAGCCCATAAGTTGAAAATCACACTTGAAAATAGATTTATTTTTTGCTAAAATACTTTACATATGGCGGAATTGGTGAAGTGGTTAACACACCGGATTGTGGCTCCGGCATGCAAGGGTTCGACCCCCTTATTTCGCCCCATTTTAAATTTTTAGCATTTTTTTATTGACAATAGTTAATAAAGTGCTATATAATGCATATGTACTGCTCGATTAGCTCAGTCGGTAGAGCGCACGGCTGTTAACCGTTAGGTCGTAGGTTCGAGTCCTACATCGAGCGCCATTTTAGATAATAACAAACTTTGTTTAAAGTTTGTTTTATTTTTGCAAAAAGACGATAACTGGATAAGCTATCGCCTTTTTTATTTATTTGTTTAAAAAAGTATTTTAGCGGTTCTAAGCATTTGAGAAGTATAACCGGCTTCATTATCATACCAAGCCATTACTTTTACCATGTCACTTTCTTCACCCTTAATAACATTAGTCAAAGATAAATCAACAAGAGCCCCGATTTTTAGACCTAAAACATCACTTGATACAAGAGGATCTGTCGTTGTTTTTAAAACACTGGATTCACTTTGCAAAAAGGCTTTATTAACCTCTTCTTTAGTAGTTGACTTTTTAACCTCTACCGTTAAATCAATTAAAGAACCATCATTTACAGGAACACGGTAAGCAAGACCATCTAACTTTCCCGCCATGTCAGGCATAACTTTACCAATCGCACTAGCTGCACCGGTTTTGGTGGGGACAATATTTGAAGCACAGGCTCTTCCTCTTCTTTCCAAATAACCTTTTTTGTGAGCCAAATCAAGCGTTGTTTGATCATTTGTATAGGCATGAATTGTACTCATAAATCCTTTTATAACACCAAAGTTTTTTTGAAGAACATTTAAAACTGGGGCTAAGCAATTGGTAGTACAACTTGCTGCCGAAATGATTTTTTCATCCCCATTTAAAATATTTTCATTTACCCCATAAACAATCGTTTTGACATTTTCACTTTTACTAGGTGCGGAAATTAAAACTTTTTTGGCCCCAGCTTCAATATGCTTTAAAGCCCCCTCATAGTCTGTATAATGACCTGTGCACTCTAAAACTAAATCGACACCTAGTTCTTTCCAAGGCAAGTCTTTCGCATCACTTTCAGCAAAAACTGGAATCTTTTTTTGGTCATTAATAATAATGTAATTTTCTTCCGCCTTTATCTCTTCGGTATGAAATCTGCCGTGCACTGTATCGTATTTAAGTAAATAAGCTAAATCACCGGCATGTGATAAATCATTAATCGCGACAATATCAAAATCCGTTGTCGTTATCATTTGCCTAAAGGCAAGTCTTCCTATTCTTCCAAATCCATTAATGGCTACTTTTATCATTTCTAAAATCTCCTTTTTCTTCTTCTATTTTGGTTTTTATTTTCTAATTCATACTTTTAACCAATAAATTCTCTTAAAATAGAATCTTTGGGAACATATTCGCTTGGAATGGTATAAAAAGTCTGCATGTAATTAATAAGCCTTCTAGCCTCATTATAATAAGGGCTGGTAATATTTACGGAACTTAAAAGCGGTTGAGCATAAATTTTTAAGACTCCTATTTCATAAGCCAAAGCAGTATTGATAATACAATTGGCCTGATAAACATAAGGAAAAATATATTTTTCTTCGCCATGTCTTACCACTTGCCATTCACCAATCGTTTGACTAACTGTCTTTCCTCTTGTTCTATTATCTCTTACAAGACGTCTGATAAGCCTTAAATCAAGAGTTGAAATATAATTATGACGATCAATGTTTAAAGGAATAAAGGGGCTTAAATATATTTTATATTTATAGCGTTCTTCGATATAAGGGGTTAAATCATCATTTAAGCAATGAAGCCCTTCAATAAGTAGAATACTTTTATCATCTAATTTGCATTTTCTCCCCTTAAACACCTTTTTTCCAGCCACAAAGTCATATTCCGGTACGTTCACTTCTTTGCCATCTAAAAGGTCTTGTAAAGTAGTATTAAAGAGTTTCAAATCAATAGCCTCTAAACATTCATAGTCATATTCACCGGCTTCATTTTTGGGAGTATCCTCCCTATCGACAAAAAAATCATCGGTAGATAAACCAATCGGATGATATCCTCGGCTTCTTAAAAAGGCACTTAAGCGTTTCATTGTTGTTGTTTTACCACTGGAAGAAGGACCCGCGATTAAAACTATTTTAATATCTTTTGACTGTGTAATCACATCACAACATTTTAAAATATCTTCAACAAATAAAATTTCATTAGAGGCGATAAATTCTTTAATCTTTGAAGAACTAACAAGATTATTCATTAAAGAAACATACGGCGTATTCATTAAAGAAAGCCATTTTTTGGTATCCATAAAATTAGCCACAATATTTTCATAGTGAACATACTCAGGAACCGTTAAACCACTTGTCATATTAGGACAAACTAAAACTATCCGATTTTTCCCTAAAAAGACAAGATCATATAAATGGATAGCTCCTGTATCATATGGCATAAGAGTATAAAAATAATTAAGTTCATTCCCTAAACGATAAAGAGAGACAATAGGATTATTTAAAGTTTGTAAGTTTAAAGCTTTTTCCGTTTCGCCTTTTTTCATAAAATATTCATAAGCATCTTTTATTTCAAAATTATATTTTAAATAACGTAATTTTTTAGATACATTTAAAGCCATTTGCCCCTTTATTTTAGACACATCATCACTTGTTAAATTATGCTTTACTTTTATCTCACTTAAGATACCTTTAGGTACACTGTGTAAAAAGGAAATCTCAGCTTCAGGAAAAATATCCTTAACCGCTACAAAAAATAAAAACTTTAAGCCACTTTGATACGCTTTATACCCAGGAAGAGTCGTCACATCAAGAGGCTTTATGACACCTTCTTCTTTCACTAACGTATCTAAAGAATATATCTCGTCATTGACACTTGCTAAAATCGCGTTTGGATAGATATCTTTTAAAACGTCATAATAAGTCATTTCGTTTGTTACTTCATAATGATTACCCTCGATGGTCACGTTAAATTTCTTCATCTCATCCCTCTTATTCTCTTTTTAATCTTAACATAAATTTGTTTTTTTTTGAATAGTTTTTAAAAAAATTGACTATGATTATATTAGGTGAAAAATATGAATATCATTCCAACAGTTTTAGAAAAAGACAGTAATAGAGAAGTCGCTTATGACCTTTATTCAAGAATGCTTGAAGATAGGATTATCTTTTTATGTGGTGAAATTAATGATGCGATGGCAAACATTATCATTAGTGAGCTTTTATATTTAGATTCTAAAAGCCACGAAGACATTTATTTATACATCAATAGTCCCGGTGGATCTGTCACAAGTGGCATGGCCATTTATGATACAATGAACTATATTAAAAGTGATGTGAAAACCATCTGTATTGGTATGGCCGCTTCAATGGCTTCTGTTCTTTTATCAAGTGGAACCAAAGGAAAACGATGTGCCCTTAAAAATGCTGACGTGATGATTCATCAACCGCTTGGTGGCATGGAAGGACAAGCCTCCGATATGAAAATTGCTTGTGAACGTATTTTGAAAATCAAAGATAAATTAAATAAAATTTTAGTTCAAAACACAAACCAAACTTTAAAAACAATTGAAAAAGATACCGATAGAGATTACTTTCTATCCAGCAAAGAAGCTCTTTCCTATGGCTTAATCGATGAAATTTTATCATAAAAAAACTGCAAAAACTGCAGATTTTTTTATTCTTTCTTTTTATTTGTTGTATTTTTAGAAGTCGTTTTCTTTTTAGAAGAACTACTTTTGTTACTTGATGATTTTTTACTTGAAGTCGTTTTTTTAGATGTTGTCTTTCTCGTATTATTACGAGGACGTGGTTTTACTTCTTCTTCTTTAACGGCTTCTTTAGGAAGTTCAATCTCCATCTTAATCTTAGGAAGTTCTGTAGGTTTCTCTTTATGCTCTTCTGGAAGATCAGGTTTCATTATGATGTCAATTTCTTTTTCTGGTTCTTTTACCTCTTCATTTACAGGCGGTAAAGGTTCTTCTTCTTTTTTCTCGTCTTCGATATTATAACGTTCCATTAATTTTTGATGCGTTTCTTGTAATTCTTTTTCCTCTTGAGCCTTTTGCATTTCTTCATTCATCAACTGTTTATCCACATTCTTTTTAGCTGTACCAAGGCGGAACATCTTAACAATATCACTTAAAATAACAAATAAGGCTGGAATAACCACGACAATAAGCCAACCAGCTTTGGTAGATAAGAAAGCTTGTAATCGGCCTAACTGAGGAATACGTATTAATACTTTTCCTAAAACGTTAGTATAACTGGCCGGAACTAAATCTGGGCTGATATTATTATCTCCTTTAGTGTAATAATAATATTCTCCATTTTCAACTTTAATATCATATACACGGTGTGTGATTGTCATACCCCTTGATATAGAGGCTGTTGATATAAAGGTAATAACGTCGCCTATTTTAATACTGGCCGGATCTTTAACCGTTTTATCCACGATAACATCATAAGGATTTATGTTGGGTTCCATACTTTGGGTAACTATGGTATATAAACTTACCGCTGGTTTAAAACTTTCTCCTTTTTTAGCATAAGTACGCATGCTAATAAAATAATAAAGTAAAAAAGCCGCGATTAAAACTAAAATTACTAACATGACCCAAGATATAATTCCTGTTATGAACTTAATTGTTTGCGTAATAGAACTAAACTTACTTTTTCTTTCAGACATAACAAAAACCTCTCTTATTCTTTAATATATCCTAATTATATAAAATAATACTCGAAATGACAAGATTTTTGTCGAAAAAAGACAGGAGTCTTATCTACTCTTGTCTATTTTATTTCGACAACAATTCGTGCCGTAAATTGATTTTCAAGTTGGTAATTTTGAAGATGCCCCGTCTCAATAAAATGATAATCAAGGGTGTATTGATAAGTCGTATGAGCTGGAATTAAAACATCTTTTAAAATATATGTATCACCTGTAGGTGAAGGACTTGTTGGCACGACCACAATACCGTTTCTTTTAACCGTATAAGTAAGCTCGCTATTAGGATTAAACTCGTTTTTTACATCTGTAAATTTAAGACTGTAAGTAAGGGCTTTTTTGCTCTTATTTTCCACCGTTAAAATCTGTGTATCTGACCAACCAGGTTGAATACCACTAGCAACAACATCTTTGGTATATGTAGTATATAAAACCAAAATATCTTCCGTTTTAATATCTAAAATTTTATCATCTTTAGAATAATTACATTCTTTATCGCACTTACCGTCGCCATCCGTATCAATATTAGTATCTGCTTTACCATCGTTATTCGTATCACAATTCAAATCGCACTTGCCATCATTATTCGTATCAATATTTAAATCTGGTAAGCCATCACCATCCGTATCACAGTTTAAATCACATTTGCCATCACCATTGGTATCTTGATTCATTAAATTGCTGTCGGGTTTGCCATCGCCTGTTGTATCAACATTAACATCCGCTTTGCCATCACCATCGGTATCAATATTTAAATCCGGTTTGCCATCACCCGTAGTATCTATATTTATATCTGCCTTGCCATCGCCATCGATATCAATATTGATATCGGGTTTACCATCGCCATCCGTATCACAGTTTAAATCACATTTACCATCACCATTGGTATCTTGATTCATTAAATTGCTATCAGGTTTGCCATCATTATTGGTGTCTTTGTTAAACATTGGTTCTTTATTATCTTTGTAATCTATATTCGTATCTGGTTTACCGTCACCATCCGTATCACAATTCACATTACAAACATTATCGCCATCCGTATCAATATTTAAATCCGCTTTACCATCTTTATTCGTATCAATATTTAAATCCGCTTTGCCATCGCCATCCACATCAATATTAATATCCGCTTTACCATCACCATCAAAATCGATGTTAGTATCTGGCCAACCATCATTATTGGTATCACAGTTTAAATCGCACTTGCCATCTCCATTGATATCCTGATTCATCAAGTTTTTATCTGGCTTACCATCCATATCAATATCAATATTAAAATGAGGAGTTCTATCTTTGCCATAATCTATGTTGGTATCAGGTTTACCATCGCCATCCGTATCACAGTTTAAATCGCAAAAACCATCACCGTCTATGTCAGCATTCATATCAATAACCCCGTCACCGTCCGTATCACAGTTCCAATCGCATTTGCCATCACCATTCGTGTCACAGTTAATTTTACATGTGCCATAGTAATGTCTAGTTTTATCACCATACATTTTTAAATATAAAAACGTGGAACCAAGTAAAAGAAGTAAAATAATAATGAAAAGAATAAGCATCTTAAAAAACATAGAACGTGAAGCCTTTTCTTTTTCCTCTTCTATTAGCTCCTTATATTGTTCTTCATAATCAACATACTCTTTTGGCTCTTTATTTAAATCTTGATTCATCGTAACAACTCTCCAATCCCTTATCTTATAAAAAAATTATAACACAGCAAAAAATTTAATACAATAAAAAAACTCTTGAAAAATATCAAGAGTAATTTATTAAAACAGAACTGTAAAACTATACAACTTCTACTTTAACTTGACCTGCTAATGATTTACCAGAAGCCCCAGCATTTTGATCAGCTTTAGTATCAATAAATTCAACAACAACATAATAGAAAGTATCAGCACCCGTTGTACTAACGTTTACTTTATTAGAAGCTGTTAAAGTATAAGCTGTAGTAGCTTTAACAATATCAGTTGAAACTAAGCTAGTTCCTAAAGCAGTTTCATCTTTAGCACATTCTTCATATAACTTAGATTCTACAGATTTCTTTTCACATTGGAAGTAATTTGCTGAAATTGTTTCTTCAGTGTCTTTTCTATATAAAGAAATTTTTAAAGAGCCATCTGCAAAATCATTAGTCGTAGTATTATAAGTAATTTTTACATTTGGAGCCGTACTTTGAGCACTTTTAGCAGTAACTTTAATAGCAGCTACTTCTTTATGTCCAGGATATACACCTTCAGCTGTAAATGAACCAGCTTCACTTGCTTGAGCAACAGTAATTTGATCAGCTGTTTGAGCATCTGAAGCTGTTATGTTTGTTTTACCTTGATCACTATCGCCACCGCCGAATGCGTTATTAGTAGAAATTGAGAAGTAAGCAAATGTTGCCCCCACAACAGCTACTAATAATGTAGCAACAGCGATAACTGTTAATAATACCATATTTTTCTTTTCCATATATTTTCTTATCTCCTCTCTATGTTAAAAATATACCAAAATTTTAATAGAAGTTCAAGTACCTTTTTATAAAAATTTGGGAAATCAATCTTTCGTATTTTCAAAATATCCTTTCCAAAAGCTTTTTCATGACCTTGGCGCTCATAAAAAAAGTGAAATTTTTTTCGTTTCGTGTTAAACTAATTTTAGGATAGGTGATAAATTTGAAAAAAGTAGTATTTGGATTATCTTTTTTACTTGCCCTTGTTGTCTTGTTTTTTAGTGGCTATCTTATTTACATTAGTAAAGTAAAAAGTATGCTGACCTTACGGGATATAAATGTGAATGAGCCTTATATCAAAGAAGTCTACCGGAATATAAAGATTAACAATAATAAAGAGGAGTTTAATTTTTATAATACCCAACAAATGAGTAACGATTATTTACTTTTAATGGGTCTTCAAAACAGTGGTAAAACTCAAATTTCGCTCACAGAACTTAAAGATTTTTTAAGTAATAAAGTTTCTTATAAAACTTTGGTTCCGCATTCGACTTCATCATATGACTACTTAAGTGATTTAGCTATTTTTAAAAAAAATAATAACGTAGATACTCCTTATAATTATGGTTTCTTAAAAAAATTAGTAAGTGCTAAAGAAAATGAAACCACGCTTATTTTAACAGAAAAAAGTGTTTATTATATGTATAGTTTAGAAGACGATATTTATACCTTAAGTGTGTATAAAAACTTAACGCAAAAAGAACTTCTTTATCAAATTAATACGTCATTTGCTATTGACCCTTATTTAAATATCGAGGCCTACTTAGAGGATGCCCAAGAATATGAATATATTTTTGAAAAGAAAAAAGATAATTATCTTTTTAAAGAACTAAAAAAAATCTAGCACAAAAAAGCTAGGTTTTTATTTGGACAAAATTTCAATGGCATCATTTTGATTTACAATGTTATTGTCCGTATCTAAAATAACATTATTAGCCATATTAGAGGCTGCCCTACCGTCTTGAATGGCTGAGCCAATGGTTTTATTTTGAGCCATAGACGCTAAAGACTGCAAATCATATTCTTCTTCACTTTTAGAAAATTTAGAAATTCCCTTTTTTTGTTCAGATTGATCAACAAAATAGCCAATTAAAGAAAACAAAAATAATAAAGCAAAAACTAAAAACCACATATAGTGATTCGCCAAAAAATTAGCAAATGCCTCCATACCAAGACTCCTTTTCTTTTAATGATTAAATAAAAAGACACAAGGTCTTCTTATAAATATTCAACGATAGCAATATTTTTTTCAAGTTTTTCAATTAAATCTTCTCTATCATATTTATTGAAAATGCCCATAAAATTACTGTAATCCAGTAAAAACAATTCATAATAATTAAAGAAAATATCATGAACATTTTTAACCCCTAAATCAATTAGGTACTGAAGATTAGCTTTGACAAGTTTCTTGTTACCGTCAAGTGTTTCTAACATAACGTCCGCAACAGAATCTTTAAATTTAGATATTTCTTCTTTGGTAAATCCAACTGATTCTAAAAATCTCATTGTCTAACCCCCATTTCTAAATTATTACTCTTTTCTTTTAATGAAGAAAGAGCCATAGCATAAAGAGCATTGGGGTCATTTAAATGTTTTAAAAGTTCTTCATTTTTAACTGAGGTAATTTCTTCTTTAGTATAATGAGCAAGCTTAGAGTAAGAAGCTGCTAAAGAAGCATCTGCACTTATTTGATTTGCTTTCAAATCATCAACGACATTATATGCATCCTCACCGTTAAGGGAAAAATTTATCATTGCAATTTCACTAACATTTTTGGGCATATCTTCAAAATATGCTCTAAAATTTTGAAATTCATTATTTTTTACCATGCTATCCTCCTAATATGCCATTAATGGAACTTCTTTTGGGTCCATACCACTATTTCTAATCGTATCAATAACTTCTTGTAACTCGACCATAGAATACTTAACTAAAACTTTTGGGTTAAGATAAATATCTAATACTTCTTTGCCAACCGACAATAAAAGTTGAACCTTATTAATAAGTTCCTTATCATACATCATATCGATGTGGTTAATGTAAACATCACTTGCAAAACCGGTTTCCTTCATGAAATCAAGATTTTTCGTAACCACTTCTTTATCAAAATTGTCAATTAATTTTGTGATTTCTTCACTTGTAAAGTCAAGGTAATCAATGCCTTTTTCTTTCAAAGTTTGAATAACATCCTCTTTGATATCTTTTTCTTCTTTTGGTTCTTCTATAGTAAATTCACTATCAATTTCGAAAGTTGGTACTTTAATATCATCAATAACATCCGGTTCTTCATCTACCATTGTTTTTGCTTCTTGTAAAACTTCGGAGATAGATTTACCCACTCTTGCTCTACCTTTTACTTTTTCATCATATTGGAATAAAGCATCTTCTGGGAACATTAAAATCTTAGCTGTCTCTCTTTGTTCAGCTTCATTAAAACCAAAGTCTTGTAATAAAGAAGTAATAGAATCTCTTGTTATATTAATGTGGCCTGTTAAAGCTAAATCAAAATATTCATTTAATTTATCCTGATTTGCCAACGCCGCATCTCTACGGATGCCAAGTTCTTCAATAGCCGTGATAGCTCCATTCATTTCTTCTTCTACTTTTACAAGTTCATCCTCTGCTTTTTTAGTATCTTTTTCCACTGTTTCAATTGTTTTAGGAAGGTTTTTTTCTACTTTTTCAAGTAACCCCTTTGGATCAAAATCAACATGTAATTTTGTTAACACTGTTTCATAATCTTCGCGGTGAATATTTCCTAAAACCTCTTTAAACTTGTCGCCTTGTTCTTCTAATTCCTTGCGTTGTTTTTTTAGTTCAGCAATATCTTTTTGCAAATTTGCTTTTTCATCGGTTGTTCTTGCTTTCGTTGCTTCGGCCTTTGCTTTTTGACGTTCCATTTCTTTTAAAATATCACTATCTGCGCCACGAAGGTTATATAATTTATCTAATAATGTTTCCGTATTGACTGTCATCTAAGCCACACTCCTTCTATTCTAGGTCAATTATAGCAAATTAAAATTTTTTTGTAAATAGCATTTTTGCCAAATCATTTTAGCCCAGAACACTCCTTAAAATTTCTCATATACTATGAATGAACAAAAGGAGGAATTTGTTTGAAAAAGAAAATAATAACAACGTTTAGCTGTTTATTACTGATTGTTTTAATGTGTGTTTCGTATGAATTATTTAAAGAAAATAAAAAGGAAGAGAAAGAAACTTTACGTCTTGCGGAAGTTACCCATAGTCCTTTTTATGCACCTTTTTATGTAGCTTTAGAAAAAGGTTTTTTTAAAGAGGAAGGTTTAAATATTGACCTTATTTTAACACCTGGAGCCGATAAAGTTTCCGCGGCTGTTTTATCAGGCGATGTAGAAATTGGATTTGCCGGTCCTGAAAGTGCCATTTACATTTATAAAGGAAATGAAGAAGATTACTTAGTCACTTTTGCCGGTCTTACCAAAAGAGATGGTCAATTTATCCTTGGAAGAGAAAAAGACTTTAAATGGGAAGATTTAAAAGGTAAAGAAATACTCGTTGGTAGAAAAGGTGGTATGCCGGCTTTAAATTTTCTAAATGCTTTAAAAAATGCTGGCTTAAAAGAAACGGATTTAAATATTAATTATTCTATTGACTTTGCATCTTTAGGTGGTTCCTTTATTGGTGGTATTGGGGATTATGTCAATTTATTTGAACCAAATGCAACAAAACTTGAAAAAGAAAGTTTAGGTTATGTTGTCGCATCAATTGGAAAATTATCTGGTGAAATGCCTTATACCGCTTATTATGCTAAAAAAAGTTACCTTGAAAAAAATGAAGATACTTTAAAGAAATTTAACAATGCTTTAAATAAAGGGCTTAGATTTGTTTTAGACGAAGAAGCAAAAAGCATCGCAAATGTTATCTTGCCTCAATTTAAGGATAGTAGTTTAAATGATTTAACAAACATCATTGCTCGTTATAAAGAAAGTGATAGTTGGCTTTCTGATACCACAATTTCGGAAAAGAGTTATCAAAACTTAGAAGATTTAATGATTGAAAACAATCTCCTAGATCAATACGTGCCTTTTCATGAACTTGTAAAAAATTTAAATGACTAATTTATTAACTATTAAAAACTTACAAAAAAATTATATAACCGTTAAAGAAGAAATAAAAGCGATTGATACGATAAATTTAGACATTTATAAAGATGAAATTGTCACTCTGGTGGGAACAAGTGGCTGTGGCAAATCTTCCTTATTAAGCATTCTTTCTAATATTGAAAAACCTACTAAAGGAGAAATTATTTATTCTAAAAAAGATTTAAACATTGGCTATATGTTGCAAAACGATGCTCTTCTTCCTTGGTTAACAATTTTAGATAATGCCTTACTGGGTTTAAAAATCAAAAAGAAATTAACGCAAGAGAATATTAATTATGTCAAAAGTCTTTTAAAAAGTTATCACCTAGATGATTTTGAAGATAAATATCCTCGTGAACTATCCGGTGGTATGCGCCAAAGAGTGGCTCTTATTAGAACACTTGCAACCAAACCCGATATTTTACTTTTAGATGAGCCCTTTTCAGCTTTAGATTATCAATCACGACTTGCCATCAGTGATGATGTCTATAAAATTATTAAAGAAGAACATATTACAGCCATTATGGTTTCTCATGATATTGCCGAGGCAATCTCTATGTCCGATAGAGTTATCGTGCTATCAAAAAGACCTTGTCATATCAAAAAAATTTATCCCATTTCCTTAACAAGCAAAAAAAGCCCTATAGAAAATAGAAAAGCCAAAGAATTTGCTTCATATTATGAACAAATATGGAAGGATTTAGATTATGTCAATTGATGTTAAAAAACTAATTCAAAAAAAGAAAAGAGAAAAATATTTTGTTTTTTTTATTCAAACTTTCGTTGTTGGACTTTTTTTGTTCTTATGGGAATACCTAACGTCTAAAAAAATATTAAATGCTTTTATTTTTTCCAGTCCAAGTCGTATCTTTAATACTATTAAAAATCTTTATTTATCGGAAGAGCTATTTTCACACCTTTTTACTACACTTAATGAAATTATCATTGCTTTTACAATTGGTATTTCAATTGGTTTTATTGTTTCTATTATCTTGTATGAAATACCCTTACTTTATAAAATCATAGACCCATTTTTAACGATGTTAAATAGCCTTCCTAAAGTAGCTCTTGGTCCTATGATTATTATTTGGGCAGGGGCAAATATAAAATCCATTATTATTATGGCTTTATTAATCAATCTCATTGTAAGTATTTTAAATATTTATAATGGTTTTGTGGGTATTGATGAAACAAAAATAAAATTATTTAAAACCTTAGGTGCTTCTAAAATTCAAACTTTGGAATATTTAGTACTTCCTGCATCTTTTAAATCTGTTATTGCTTCATTGAAAATAAATATTTCTATGACTTTGATAGGTGTTATCATGGGTGAATTTTTAGTAAGCAAAGAAGGACTTGGCTATTTAATTATTTATGGAACACAAGTTTTTAATCTCGACTTAGTTATGAGTGGCATTGTTATTTTAATCATTTTATCTTTTGTTTTATATGAATTTATTTCATATATTGAAAAAAAGCTATCCCAAAACAGATAGCTTTTTATATACAAAATGGTGCTGAAAACAGGATTCGAACCTGCGACCTACGCGTTACGAGGGCGTTGCTCTACCAGCTGAGCCATTCCAGCAACAAAAACATTATATTACATTTTCAAAAAAAAATCCATAAAATTGTTGATATTTATTTATTTTATGATATAATTAAAAACGTCAAAGCAATGCAGGTGTAGTTAAATGGTATAACTCTAGCCTTCCAAGCTAATATCGGCAGTTCGATTCTGCTCACCTGCTCCAGATTGATAGGAAACTCGAACTTTTCGAGTTTAAGTAATAAATGCTAACTAGAAATAGTTAGTTT
>CAKOOQ010000013.1 GCA_934098555.1 uncultured Bacilli bacterium | reverse complement strand
AACTCAAGTAGAGTTATCAATAAATCTTCATTTTCTTCTTTTAAAAACACCTCCTTAAATGTCCGGTCATAACGACAACTGTAAAATTTTTTTGTTGCTTCTAATTCTGTTAACATATCTATTATCCGTTTCTAAGAAAGATAACTTTGCTAGCCTTAAATTATCCTTCTACTTATATATACAAAAAAAATCTTTGATTTCCTTTTTTTTCGAGGCAAAAAGTTTAAAAAACAGTAAAGAATTTTAAAGTTTGACGTAAAATTGACATAGTTAGACATCTTATAATTCATAATAAATTTAAAAATTTAAATAAGTACTTCATAACCTTTACAGTGAAGGGTTTTCTCACTTTTAGAGAAGAAAATAAAATTTGGTCTTTCTTTTTTTTAAATATGTGATATAATTTTAATTGTTGAAGAAAGATGTCTCCATAGCTCAGTTGGTAGAGCAACTGACTCTTAATCAGTGGGTCCACGGTTCGAGCCCGTGTGGGGACACCATTTTATATAAAAAAGCCTTAAAATAAGGCTTTTTAAATTATTACCCTGTCGCCAAGTGGTAAGGCAATGGGCTCTGACCCCATCATTTCGCCGGTTCGAATCCAGCCAGGGTAGCCAATAAATAAAAAAAGTCTTGTTTATTCAAGGCTTTTTTAATACTTTTTAGACGGTAAATTGTCTAAAATGTTAAGATAAGAGGCATAACGACTGGGTAAAATTTTTTCCTCTAAAACCGCATCTTTGACACCACAGTTTCTTTCGTTGCGATGAAAGCAATCTTTGAATTCACAAGAATAATTTTTGAACTCTTTAAAAGCGTCTTTTACCTCTTCTTTGGAAGCATTTAAAATATCTAAGGCTGAAAAGCCAGGAGTATCACAAAAAAGAATATTAGAAATAGCAAATATTTCGGTATGTCTTGTGGTGTGTTTTCCTCGATTCAGGGCCTTGGAAATTTCATTTGTTTGCAAATTTAGAGTTTCATCCATTTTATTTAGTAACGTACTTTTGCCTGCGCCTGTTTGTCCGGTTAAGACAACCAAAGAATCCTTTAAATATTCTTTTAAAGAAGTTAAATCGGTATTAGTAAAACAATGAATCCCAATACTTTCATAATAGGATTTTATTTTTCTAAACTCTTTTGTATCTTCTAGTAAATCAAGTTTTGTAAAACAGATTAAAGGTTTTATATGACTTAATAAGATGGAAGTGATTTCTTTATCGAGTAAAAGAAAATTGAAATCAGGATGCCTCATGGAAGTAATAATAAGACCATAATCGACGTTGCACACGTTTGGACGTTGAAGTTCATTTTTACGAGGCAATAATTCCAAAATATAATCGTTTTCTTCATCTATGGTGCAAAAATCTCCCACTAAGGGAGTTTTTTTCTGCATTCTAAATTTACCACGAGGTACACATTCGAAAAGGCCTTTCTCAGTTTTAACGGTATAATGATTACTAATATTTTTTATAATTTGTCCTTTTAACATGTCGCTCCTTCGGTTCCACATTCTCTGCCTTCGCTATCGGTGTCTTTAGGGTCTTCCTCTTTAACCCCAGATGATTTTTTGGCAACCGTAATAGTAATCGTTGTATTTTCAACAATACGACTACCTTTCTCTCTACTTTGACCAATAACCACACCGCTGGCTTTTGAATTATCTTCTTTTTCCACTTTGTTTACCGTAACATTATATTTTTTTAAATAATCCACCACATCGTCATACGTATAGCTTCCCGTTGTAAAGTCAGGATATTTATCTACATTTGGAATATATAAAGTAACATAATCTCCTTTACTTACTTTCTCATTAGCTGCTGGACTTTGTGATAAAATCGTATTTTCTTCTGCTTTTTCATCACTCGTACTTTTCTTTTCCACTAAAACTTGGATTCCCAAAGCTTCTAGTTTTCCTTTAATTTCTAGATAATTTTTACCGGTGTAATCTTCTAAAGTGATTTTAGAATCCCCCTCACTTACCCATAAAGTGACTTCCGTTCCCTTAGTTCGTTTGGTATTGGCTAAAGGTGAGGTCTTAACCACATTACCAAAAGGAATATCTCCCGAGCTTATCTTTTGCTGATCACTTGCCACTTTAAAACCGGCATCTTGTAAAGTCTTTAAAGCATCTTCCACCGTATAACCAGAGACATCTGGAATTGTAATTTCTTTATTTGTCGTTAAAGCGGGTATTAAAATAACAATCGTCGTAATCGCGACAATTAAAAATGTAAAAATAGATGCTAAAACAATGAGTAATTTATTTTGTTTTTTTAAGTCATTTTTTGTAATTTGCTTGGCCAATATTTCACCTTCATCTTCTTTTAAAGTCTCCTTTTTAGGAAGCATTTTCAAAGCATTTGCCTCATTCGTTATTTTTTTTGCTTCCTTTTTCTTTGTCTCACTAAATTCTGGATAAGGAAGTGTGATTAAAGGCTCGTGAACTCTTTCTTCATCAAGACATGTTAGAAGGTCATTATGCATTTCTCTGGCATCTGCATAACGATTCTTAGGATTTTTAGCTGTCGCTTTTAAAATGATATTTTCAACACTGGTAGGTATATTTGGCAATATATCTCGGATGCTTGGTAAAGGTTCTTTTAAATGTTTTAAAGCTATTTCAACGGCATTATCCCCACGATAAGGAAGTGTTCCCGTTAAAAGTTCATACATAACAATTCCCATCGAATAAATATCACTTTGTAAAATAGCCCCTTTACCGTTTGCTTGTTCTGGTGGAATATAATGTACACTACCCATTACCGAATTGGTCTGCGTAAGCTCGGTACTATTCATCGCCATAGCAATACCAAAATCCATGATTTTAACAAGCCCATTTTCCATAATCATAATATTTTGAGGTTTAATATCTCGGTGAATAATATAAGAATCATGGGCAACACTCATACCATCCGTAATTTGAAGCATAATATCGATAACCTCACTTAAGGTTAATTTTCCTCGTTTTTTAATTAAATCTTTTAAGTTTTTACCTTCTACATATTCCATGACAATATAATATTGTCCGGCATCTTCCCCAACATCATAAACTTCGACAATGTTTGGATGAGTAAGACTACTAGCTGATAAGGCTTCTCTTTGAAACCGTCTAACAAATTTTTCATCGTTAGCTAAATCACCTCTTAAAACTTTCACCGCGACATTGCGATCTAAAATTGTATCATAAGCAAGATAAACATTGGCCATACCACCTTCACCAATAGCTTTAATGATTTGGTATCGGTCACTTATTTTTTGCCCTTTCATTATCATTTTAACACCCACTTTATATTTCTAAATAGGCGACTGAGATATTATCTACGCCACCTCGAGCATTGCTTTTTTTGATTAATTTTTTCACTTTTTCTTCAATAGTTAAATCTTCTTCTAGTACTTTTTCTATTTGTTCTACAGTAAGCATGTTGGTAAGCCCATCACTACAAAGAAAAATACCATCTACATCCGTTTCCACCTCAAAAATATCCATATCAATATTTTCTCCAACACCTAAAGCTTTCATAAGAACATTCCTTTTAGGATGCGTTTTAGCTTCCTCCTTGGTAATATCCCCAGCTTCCACTAAAAGATTGACAAGAGTATGATCTTTCGTCACTTTATGAAGACGATGATTTTTTAAGACGAAACCTGAAGAATCACCAATGTTACCAAAAATCAAAAAGTTATCTGTTTTTAAAGCTAAGACAATCGTTGTTCCAAGGCCTGTCGAATCAAAATGTGTCTTGGCATAATCTAAGATAGATTCATTTATTTCACTAATGTTATCATTAAGCCAGTTTACGGCATCTAATTTAGAACCCACACTGCTTAGTTTTTGAAAACGTTTGCCAAAATGGGTCACAGCAAGAGAAGAGGCTACTTCTCCTGCTCTATGACCACCCATGCCATCACAGACTAGCATTAAAGTCTCACCACTCGTATTTTCAATAATTAAAACACTATCTTCATTGTGACTTCTTACCTTGCCAACGTCTGTTAAATAATATGATTTCATAGTCCACCTCGTTATCATAATAAGCATATCAAATATTTTAAAGAACGTCTATAAAATTGCTTCCCGGTCACTTTTTTATGAAATGAGTTTGACATTTTATTGACAATTACTTATGTAATAAGAGAAAACCAAGAGCAAGAAGATAACCTAAAAAGGCCGTGAGAAAAGCAAGCACATACTGCTTGTAATGTAACCGGCTTTAAAAAATGTTTGGGTAAGTCTTAAAACTTCTTCTTTTTTAAAAGTCCAATCTTGCGTTTCTAATTTTTCATACATTTTTTCTCTTTTTTGGAAAGCCGCTTGTTGATTTTCATTTAAAACACCATTTTGCTCGATAAGTTTAAAAGATTCCATAACTTGATTATAATGATTTAAAAAGAGTAATACATCTTACGAAACATAATCTTGATAAACCATGATATCATATAAAAAAGCATCATATAAATCTTTTTTTTGTAACTTTACCACCAAATGAACATACCTTTTCATTTCGTCATTGTGTTTTAAAGAAACAAGGGCAATATTTTTAATTGTTGGATTATTCTCACTTAATTTTTGCAAGGCTTCTTGTTCTTCTTGAATTTTTTCATAAGCTAAGACTTCTAGTTTAATTAAATGGACAAAGTTACTTTCTTCAAGAGTTTTAACATTTGGCCGTGAAAGAATTTCTCGTAACGATAATTTTGATAAATCTATTCTTTTACTATTATAAATAAGTTCATTATTTACAACATTAATATTAGGATAATTTTCTTTAACTTATTTAAAAACATATTCATTCATTTTTAATACCTATTTCTTATTTTTCTAACCAAATAGTGGTCGGTCCCATATTGGTTAAGGAAACCGCCATATCGGCTCCAAAAACACCTGCTTGAACAAGAATTTCTTTTTCTAATTCTTCTTTAAAGCGATTATAAAGTAAAACCGCCTTTTCGCCATTTAAAGCCTTTAAATAGCTAGGTCGATTACCTTTTTGAGCGTCGGCATAAAGTGTAAATTGACTAACAAGTAAAATAGAACCCTTGATATCTAAAACACTTTTATTCATGACACCCGCTTCATCGGGAAAAATACGTAGATGAAGAACTTTTCGCGTCATATATAAAATTTCTTCTTCGCCATCACCTTCGGTAAAACCAACAAAAAGAAGAAGACCATTAGGACACATCCCAGTAATTTGGTTACCAACTTTAACAGATGCGTTTTCGCATCTTTGAACTAATACTCTCATGCCCGTGTAACCTCCTTGACAAATTTAAACGTCATAAGACTATTCATAAATCCTTCTAAATTTTCTTTATTATTTACTTTGACCATTAATTCGTAAAGAGTATCTTGATCTTTAGTTTTTGTTTTCACAGCATCAATATAAATATTTTTACTAGTAGCCTTACCAATAATATCTAAAAGATAATTTTTACCGGTTTCACAGACAACAACAACTTTAGCTAGTTCTGAAGTTTCTTTTGATGAATTCCAACTAACAGAGATTAACCGGTTCGTATTATCTTCGATATTCGAACAGTTTTTTCGATGAACGGTTACGCCTTCTCCTTTTGTAATAAAGCCAATAATATCATCTCCAAAAATAGGATGACAACATTTAGCTAAATGCGTCATGATACCATCTTCACCATTAACCAGAATAAGGCCTCGTTGATTTTTAGTATGTTCTTGTTTAGGTTCGTTATTTAATACTTTTTCAATTAAAACATCCCGAACATCTTTCTTTTCTTCTGTCGCTAAAGAAATAATGTAACTAGCGGTAAAACGAAGAGAACCAATAGAAAAATAAATGTCATCAAGATTCGTTAGTTTTAAATCATTACAAATTTTCTTAACATTTTCACTGGATAAAACGGTATCAAATGATAATTTTCTTTTCCGTAGTTCGTTATTTAAAATGGTTTTTCCCTTTTCGGTATAACTATCTTTTTCTTGTTTACTAAAATAAGCTTTTATTTTATTACGGGCATGACTGGTTTTGACAAAATTTAACCATTCTTTATTAGGAACGCCTGTAGAACTGGTTTTTATTTTCACAATATCATTGGTTTGAAGTTCATAGTTTAATGGCACAATCGCATCATTGACAATAGCCCCGACGGTTTTATCCCCAATGTCTGTATGAACACGGTAAGCAAAATCAAGAGGTGTTGAACCTTTAGGAAGTTCTAAAACATCACCTTTAGGAGTAAAAACATAAATACTATCGTTTAATAAGTCATTTTTGACTTCCGAAGCAAACTGAGCATCGGAAAGATTTTCACTTGATTCAATCAGATTTCTAAAAATTTCTAGTTTTTGCTCCATAATACTTTTTACATAGTGTTTTTCTTTATAAGCAAAATGCGAAGCCACACCTTTCTCAGCAAACTCATCCATTTCTTCCGTTCTTATTTGCACCTCATAACGATGTCCATCGCTACCAAAAACACCTGTATGTAAACTCTGATACATATTAGCTTTAGGCATCGCGATATAATCTTTAAATCGACCAGGAATTGGCCGATATTTAGCATGAATAAGACCAACGGTTAAGTAACATTCACTTACTTTTTCAACGATAACTCGAAGAGCTAAAATATCATAAATATTCTCCCATGTTTTACCGTTATTTAGTTTATTATAAATACTGTAAACACTTTTTACCCGACTTTTGATATGAAAAGGAATATTTTGTTCGGTAAGCATCTCACTTATGGAATCTTCCATTTCTTTTAAACTTTCTTTTAATTCTTCTTGGGTGGCATTTAAACGTTCTAAAATATCGTTATAAACATCCGGTTTACTATATTTTAAGCATAAATCTTCCATTTCGCCTTTAATTTTGTACATACCAAGACGATGGGCTATAGGAATTAAAACGGTCATGGTTTCATTCACTTTTCTTTTACGGTCTTCTTCTAATAAAGCATCAGCGGTACGAAGATTATGAAGACGATCGGCTAGCTTTAAAAACAACACTCGGATATCTTCACTCATACCTACTAAGACTTTTCTTAAATTCATTGCCGAATACTCCGAATCATCTTGAAGCTCTAAGCGATTAATTTTGGAAATTGTCCAAACAATATTCGCGACATCCATGCCAAATAAAGAGGCTATTTCTTCTTTTGTCGCGTCAGCGTGATTCATCGTTTCATGAATTAAAGAGGCCATAATCGTTTCGGCATCTACGCACATATCAAGAAGAATTTCCATAACACCTAGAGGATGTGTCATATAAGGAAGACCATTTAAACGCATCTTACCTTTATGTTTTTCACATCCAAATTGATAAGCTAAAGTAATTTTTTTTTGTTCCTCAGACGTATAATATTCTTCACACTTTAAAAGTAATTTATTAAAAATTTCATCTGTTTGCATAACAACCTCATTTCTCTTTCCCAACATATTTATAAATCATATCTTTAAAAGGCATATCACTTTTTTCTATTTCCATCAACATTTTGTCTCTATCAAAAAAGACATTTTTACGAGTGAAAGTAAAGCCATCTTTAACTTCTTCCAAAACATAATAACAAGCCATATTCTTTTTATCATTTTTATAACCCATACTTAAACTTCTTAAGGTATAAAAAGAAGTCTTTTGATAGGTTTGCGTAGGCATTTCAAAATGAATATGTCCTTCAAAAATGGCATCATAAGAAAATAAAGATTGACCATCAAAAAGAGGATGAGCTAAAGCGTCCATAACACCCGCGGCATAAGGACCCTCACCGTATCTTCGCAAAATTTCTTTTAGATAGGCCTTTTGTTCTTCACTATTGGTATAGCAAAATAATTTGGCACCATTAGTACCGTTATCGATGTGTTTTTGAAAGTGGGCTTGACCATGACTTAGCCAGTCCACGCGAACATCTCCCGCAAAATGACAAAGGCCGATTTTTTTGCCGCCTAAAGTTAACTTTTCAAAGTTTTTAGCCTTATTTAAGTAAGTTAGAGATTCTTTGCTTAACCTTTTATTGGTCCAATCAATTTCTTTTACTCTTTCTAAGCTTAAATAAGCAATAAAAGGAGCCATTCCTAAAGTTTTATAATATTCTTGATTACCTAATATAAGAGTGACCTTATTTTTCCTCAATAAAGAAAGAACCTCTTCCGGGCTTGGCCCATCACCTATTGCATCCCCCAAACAATATATCGCCGTTGCGCCTTCTTTTTTTATTTCTTCCAAACATTTTTCTAATGGTACTAAAAGGCCATGAATGTCTGTCATTAAAATAATTTTCTTGCCCATCTTACTCTTTTCCTTCCTCTTCTAATAAAATTTCACAATGAATTGAAGGATCTAATTTTTTCTTAAAAACAAGTGCATCTTTAATAGAACCCGCGACATAACCATAATGAATCGGAATGGCAAGCTTAGGTGCCATGTAATTCGTAAGATAAGCCGCTTCCAAGCAATCCATCGTATAAGAACCACCAACAGGAATAAATAATACATCACAATTCACTTCTTTAGCTTCTTTTATCGCATCGGTATCTCCCATTATATAATAAATAACATTATCGAGATTCACTAAATATCCTACCCAACCACTTGCTTTAGGATGGCTTTTTTTATGAAGATTGTAAGCCGGCAATGTTTTAAATTCCATACTCTTTAAGGCATAGGTTTGATTAGGCTTTACAACCATGATATATTCTTCCGAAAAGCCAACACTTAAAAGTTCTTCCACAATATCTTTAGGTGTAATAATCACTGTATTTTCTTTTTTCAGTTCCAAAATCGATAATAAAGAAAAATGATCAAAATGAGGATGCGTAATAAATATATAATCCGCATCATGTCTTGTCTTTACTTCTAAAGGATCAAAATATAAAATCTTGCTTCCCTCTAGACGAATACTACTTTGTTTATTGACACTAATTGGTTGCATAATTTTCACCTTTATGTTCATATAAAACCAAATTATCGGTATTTAAAATATCATCAACCATAACGCCTAAAGTAAGGGCTTTTTGACCTTTCCATATATAATGGCATAAATAAGACCAAATATCATCTTCCGTAATATATAAATATTTTTCCCGAATCATTTCATTTTTTTTCGTTCGTAACGCAGGCAGTAGTTTTAAATAAAGTTCTTCTAAACTTGCAAAATTTTGTTCTTTCATGTCATCACCTATTCTTAAATTTTGTCCTTTTGCATAACATTATTATAAAGCAAATAAAGAGATTAGGAAAGTGATTATTTGAAAAAAGATACCTTCAAAAAATCCATACTTATTTTACTATTTGGTGGCTTAATGACGAAGATATTTGGATTTATCATTCGTATATTAAGCACAAGAACGCTGGGAACAGAAGGCATAAGTTACCTTACTATTGTCATGCCAACCTATTCTCTTTTTGTTACCCTGTCTTCTTTTGCCCTTCCTATTAGTATTTCCAAAATGGTTAGTGAAAGAAAAATAAGAAGTAAACGTATCTTTTTTTCCACTTGCTTTTTTATTATGCTTTTTTTAAGTGGCCTTATTTTCCTCATTTTTTTAACCGCCCCCTTTATTGCTAATCAACTATTAAAGCAACCAAAGGTATATCCCTTAATACTAGCTATGGCTTTTACGCTTCCTTTTATTGCTATTACCTCATTTTTAAAAGGATATTTTCTTGGTAAATTAAAAGTTCATCCCAACGTGATTTCAAACTTTTTTGAACAAATTACTCGGATATTATTTATTATTTTCTTTCTTCCCCAAATAATTTGTCACGGTCTTATGTATGGCGTTATTTCTTATATCCTATTAAATGGTTTGACCGAATTCATTAGTATTCTCGTTTTTTCTTTCTTTTTACCTCGTAAAATAGCTTTAAAAAAAGAAGATATGAAGCCCAGTATGAAAATTATCAAAGAAATGTTGCAAACAAGCCTGCCTTCTATGTCCAGCCGAGTCTTTGGCAATATTGGTTTTTTTCTTGAACCTATTCTTTTAACAAATATTCTTCTTTTTAGTGGCTATTCCTCTGCTTATATCTTAAAAGAATATGCCGCCTATAATGCTTACGCGATTGGTCTTTTAACCCTTCCTGCTTTTTTCGTTGCCGCGATTTGTCAAATTCTAATTCCCGAAGTAAGCAAATATAAAAGTCAGAATAATACCATAATGCTTAAAAAAAGAATAAAAGAAGCTCTTACTTATTCCTTTATTATTGGTTTATTTTCCTCTGTTTTTCTGTTTTTCAGTCGGGATTTTCTTTTAAATCTCCTTTATAAAACAACTCTAGGCAGTGACTACATCTTTATCCTAGCCCCTTTCTTTGTTCTTTTTTATTTGGAAGCACCTTTATCTAGTATTTTAGAGGCCGCCGGGTTTGCCAAGGAATCTTTTTTCATTACTTTTTTAGGCGTCATTTTAAAACTTATTGTATTAAGTCTTCTTTCACTTTGCCATATTGGTCTTTATAGCCTTGTTTTTAGTGAAATCATTAACATCATTTTTGTTGTCGCCTTAAGTTTTAAAGCTTTAAAGAAAGTGTATCATCCTCACCTTTAAAAGTAATCGTTTTGGCTTCTTCATTAAGAACAAAACAATAGGCCAACGATGTTTTCGATTTATGATGCGTATAAATCGTTTCCGTATCATTTTTAGTCATCGTAAGACTAAAGGTTAAATCTTTAAATGTTAGATACTTATTTTCTAAGGCTTCTTCTAAAGTCATTTTTGTCGAACCATAACTTAAATAGACTTCGTCTACGCAGCTAAAAACATAGGTATATCCTTCAAAAACAAATTTATTTTTTAATTGACATCTTTTCTGAGGTTCATATAAAAGTTCGTATTCGGTATAATCATTTATTTTTTGTAAACGCTCTTTTCTTTGTAAATTAAGAAGATATGTATTGAGAAAAAAAGTTAAAAGAAGAACACTAATCAAAATAAAAATAAGGATAAAATAAACCGTTCTCTTTTGTTTTTTTAAATATTTTTTTTTCATGTTAAAACCACCCTTCAACTTGCCTTTATATAATATCATATCCTTTTTAAAAAGTAATCAGAAAACTGTTTCAAATTGAATTTTACATACCATTATGGCAAAATATGAGACATTGTAACTACCCTTACATTTATTAAGAATATTATGTTGGCTTTTTAAAAATTCAATCATTTCTTTCTCGTAGAATTAAATTCTCTTTGTTTTGTCCCAAGAAAAGAACAAAATTTTTTGCTTTTACAATAATTTTTTATGCTATATTGCAGATTTTTCGTCAGAAATTTGGTACAATGAAAAAGAAGAATAAAGGAGCAATGATTTATGTATACAGAATATGATTATCAAAACGAACCCGTCGTGGATATCGTCAACAAAATGTTAATAGATGCGGCCAAAAAAAGAGCAAGTGACATTCATATGGATCCAACACCGGATGTTTTAAATGTTCGAATCCGTGTCGATGGAGAACTTATTTTATACGCGAAAGTGCCAGCTTCCGTGAAGAAAAACCTAGTAACACGTGTAAAAATTGTATCTGGGATGAATATTACCGAGTCACGGATACCACAAGATGGAGCAATTAAAATGACTGTCGATGGTAAAGACCTCGACTTCCGTGTTTCCACACTTCCTATTGTCTATGGTGAAAAAGTTGTTATTCGTCTTTTAGACTACTCTGCAACGATGGCCTCTTTAGATAGTTTGGGATTTGCTGAAGAAAACTTAGATAAACTAAAAGAAGCTATGAAAAAACCAAACGGTATTATCTTGGTAACTGGTGCCACAGGTTCGGGTAAATCTACCACTGTTTATTCCGTTTTACAATCTTTAAATTGCGTGGAAAGAAATATTATTACTGTTGAAGACCCAGTCGAAATGAAAATTGCTGGAATTAATCAAGTACAAACAATGAGTGAAATTGGTCTTACTTTTGCCAATGCTCTTCGTTCTATTTTAAGACAAGACCCTGATATCATTATGATTGGTGAGATTCGTGATAACGAAACGGCCCGTATTGCCGTTCGTGCCTCTATTACAGGACACCTCGTTTTATCAACCATCCATACAAATAACTCTTTAACAACCATTGAAAGACTTGTTGATATGGACGTAGAAAGATATTTATTAGGTTCTGCTTTGGAAGCTATTGTCTCTCAAAGACTTTGCAAAAAATTGTGTCCTAAATGCCGTCGGCCACGAAAAACAACCGATTATGAAAAAAGAGTAATGAAAGAAGCTTTGAAAATGGATATTGAAAATATTTATGAGCCAGTTGGTTGTGATGAATGTTACAAGGGCTATAAAGGACGTATTGCTCTTCAAGAAGTTTTAGTATTAAATCAAGATATTAGAGATGCGATTGTCAATAATGCCACCAAAGAAGAACTTCGCACTCTCATTTATCAAAAAGGTCATACTTTAAAGCTTTTAGATGATGGCCTTATAAAAGTCATAAATGGGTTAACAAGCTTTGAGGAAGTTTTAAGAGTTATCGATATTAAAGATGACCTAGGTGAAGGAGAATCCGATTTAAAAGATGCTTTAATTGGTAAAAAAGCGAAAGAAAACCCAATTGTAGATACCTTATAAAAGTTTTAAAAAGATCATTTCAAAGTAAAATGGTCTTTTTTATTTGTTTTATTCAAGACTCCATAATAATGTAAACAAAAAAGGCAGTTTTAGCTGACCTTACTTTTCAATTTATAATGTAAGGATCACCTTTGGCACCACTTCCTGTAATGGTGACATCCGAGCGGATATTAATAACAGGTCTACATCCAATCGTGTCATTTGAATAAGGTTCATCCATTTTTCCATCTTCTCGTATAACAAAAATATAGCTCGCGGCACCTGCATTACCATAGGCATAGTAATAACCAACAGGTGTTATCGTCCAAAAAATATTTCCTGTCATCAAAAACCCGTTTTTATTTATCTTCGTATGATTGTAAAGGCCATCAAACACACCTCCGGCATGACCAGCGAACATCGCTTCATCAGCTGTTATTAAGCCAATTGGGTAACCTAATCTTTTATTACCTCTTACGGAACTATCCACTGTGTAATAATCACTTTCATTTTCACAAGCCAATGTCGGAGTACTTTCTTCTACTCTTAAATGAGCTTTCTGATAAGTAATAATTTGATTTGTTCCAACATTATCTGGAAAAATTAAAGGTGTACGGTCACCGCAGAAACCAGAATCGGTATCTAATTTAGAGGCAAAACTGGAAAGTTTATCAGTATAAAATTTATCGACATTGGTTTTAATGGTTGAAGA
This sequence comes from uncultured Bacilli bacterium, assembly GCA_934098555.1. Classification (GTDB taxonomy): domain Bacteria; phylum Bacillota_I; class Bacilli_A; order RF39; family UBA660; genus Ventrenecus. The sequence goes on along the minus strand of CAKOOQ010000013.1, from coordinate 17,637 downwards.
TGTTTTTGTGCCGTGTGCCTCTCCTTTCGTATACATATAGCCTACATACATATTGTTATCATAAACTGGATTAAACACACTCGTGCCATATTGTCTATCGTCTGATGCTTCACCGTTTTGATGAGCTACTGTTCCATCATAAATCATTCTAATCGAACCATTACTGTTTATTCTTATGATTCGCCAATAAAAGCCGGCAAACTTCACATAGTTATTTTCAACCGAACCACGGTAATAATAAGTTGGATTACCATCATAGTCTGTTGTTTCAAAAATGCCTTTTTCATGGGATTCACAAGAGGTATCATCACAAGCTGACTTTGTAAAATCGGGAACATATGTGTTAACTTCAATATTTCCTAAGACTGTTTTTACTGTTTTGGCTGTTTTATTAAAATATAAAGTACATTTGGTTCTAGTATTATCGGTTGCATTATAGTTATGGAAGTCTCCAACAAATTTCCACCCAGCATTATCCCAAGAAGGTATCACTCCATTATTACAGTTTGATTTTTCAACGTCTAATGTATAACCTGTATTTTGAACAGGCATATTTCTTGAAATAATACCGTCTATATAATAGGCAAAATAAATGTCTCCGGCTTCTTCAACTGTACCATTGATAACATTAAAATCTTTCTGTTCCTCATATAAAGCATAACTTTTATAAAAATAAAGGACCGTTAAAGTTAGGATAAACAGATTTAGCAGTAAATATAAACTCCTTTTTAATTTACTTTTTTCCTTATATTTACGCAGTTTATAAGAAGAACCCCCCCCCCGAACATATTTTCGTTTTTGAAGCTTTTATTGTGTCCAAAAATATTTTTTTTCATTTTCTTTTCCTCTCTTCTACTAATAATTCAATTCTACAATATTTCCTTTCGTTTAACAATATAAAAAAAGAAACTAATTTTTTTGTAGTTTCCTTAAAACATCTTCTGTCAAACCTGTTGCTAGAATTATTTTTTTTAAAGGCACTTCTAACTTTAAAAGTTCTTTGGCTATTTCAACACGTTCTTCTGTTTTGCCAATATTGATACCACGGCTTTTTCCAATATCAATGCCTTCTTCGATACCGTATTCCCGAGCTTTTTTGAACATACCACGTTCTTCATTCATCACTTCATCATTTAAAAGAGCTTCCATATATTCTTCCATTGTCATTATTGTCACCCATCTTTCCGCATATATTTTTCTTTCTGTTTCACTTCTTGCTTTCAAATACCTTAAGATATCTAAGAATTCGTCATCACTTATGCCTACATTATAATTAAGTTTATCGAGTAAATCAAGTCGTATGTAATATATTTGAATATCATCGGTTAATGGATAACCTTGGTCTTCTAAAAAATATCTTTGAATAACTTTATCTTCTAAAACACCACTTCGTACATGGTCTACTAAATTGATTTGAACAAACTTCTTCATTTTTCTATACGGCATGCTTTTCTTTAATTGACTACTATAACCCCGACATAAGTAAACGTTTGACTTTCGTAGTTTTTCTTTATCAAAAGTTTTATAGGCTTCTAAATTTAAAATGATATCTTCTCCTAAAAAAGCATAGATATCTGCTCGTACATCTTTTTCTTTATAAGTGGCTTTCTTAAAAGGATATTCTTGCCCTTTAATAACGATTTGGTTTTTGAGGATTCCTTTGGGTAATCTTAAAACATTTTCCGTGATGACTTCTAATGGTTTTGTGTACTCATCATTACCTAAGATGTTTTTATCCAAAAATCTTCCATTAAATCTATGCCCATGAGTTTCTCCTTTCTAAGGCTGAAAAATAGTTTCAATATTTTCCCTCCTACTTATATATTCAAAAAAAATCCTCGATTTCCTTTTTTTTAGCTGAAAAAAATTGCAATTTCTTGCAATTTTGACACTTACTTGACACTAATTCACGAGATAAGGATCATTTTGGGAACCTGTTCCTGTAATGATGACATCCGAGCGAATATTGATTACTGGACGTAGACCAAAGGCGCCGTTAGCGCCAAAATCGTCGATAAGACCAGAGCCGGTGACAGGGAACAAAAGAGCACTCCAGCCGGAATTGCCGAACGGATTATAGCCTCCGGCGGGTGTCATAGTCCAGAAAACATTTCTGGTTACTAAATAACTACCGTTATTTGTTTTCATATGGTTATAAGAACCATCAAAGACGCCACCAGCGTGACCAGCAAGCATAACTTCATCCGCGGTTATTAAGCCAATCGGATAGCTTAATTTCTTGTTTCCACTTGAAGAACTTGCCACGGTGTAATAATCACTGGCATTTTCACATGTAAGCGTTGGTGTACTTTCTACTACTCTTAAGTATCCTTTATTGTAAGTAATAACAGTTCCTGTTCCCACACCATTTTGTAAATTTAAGGTAGATCTGTCACTGCAGAAACCAGCATTCGTATCTAATTTTGAAGCGTAGCTTGAAAGTTTATCGGTATAGAACTTATCCGTATTGTTTTTGATTGTTGAAGATGTTCCTGTACCATGGGCTTCACCTGATGTATACATATAGCCGACATACATATTGTTGTTATAATTTGGATTAAATTGACTTGCGCCATATTGTCTATCTGTTGATGATTCGCCATTTGCATGAGCACTTGTGCCATCATAAATCATTCTAATTGAACCATTTCCGTTAATACGAACCACTCGCCAAAAATAGCCAGCAAATTTTAAATAGTTATTTTCAACAGAACCTCGGTAATAATAAGTCGGATTGCCATCATAGTCCGTTGTTTCAAAAACACCTTTTTCGCGGGATTCGCAAGAGGCATCATCACAAGCTGACTTTGTAAAATCGGGAACATATGTGTTAACTTCAATATTTCCTAAGGCTGTTTTTACTGTTTTGGCTGTTTTATTAAAATATAAAGTACATTTCGTTCGGGTATTATCGATTGCATTATAACTATGATAGTCTCCAACAAACTTCCACCCTGCATTATCCCATGAAGGTATCACTCCATTATTACAGCTTGATTTTTCAACGTCTAATGTATAACCTGTATTTTGAACGGGCATATTTCTTGAAATAACACCGTCTATGTAATAGGCAAAATAAATGTCTCCGGCTTCTTCAACAGTACCATTAATGATATTGAAATCCTTCTTTTCTTCATAGTAAGCGTAACTTTTAGAAAAGACTATATAGCCAGCAAAGAGGCCAATAAAAAAGAAAGCCAGCAAAGAAGCAAATAGTTTCGTATTTTTAATTTTAAATTTTTTTAAAGGCATAAAAAAATCACCACAGTCTTCCTATGATGATTATAACAGATACCCCCCCCCCGAGTGTCAAGAGTATCTTTTCTATAATTTTATATTAGGCTCTACTTGAGTATTTACCATCACTTGTAGAGATAATAATTTTTTCTCCTTGGTTAATGAATAATGGCACTTTAACCGTATAGCCTGTTTCAATTTTGGCATCTTTCATAGCGTTATTTGTTGTGTTACCTTTAACAGCAGGTTCTGTTTCAACAACTTCAAATTCAATTTTCTCTGGTAAAGTGACACCAAGTAGTTCGCCTTCATAATAATCAAGTTTTATTTCAATTCCTTCTTTTAAGAAACGTTTTTCGTTTTCTAATTTGCTGCCTGGAACTTCTACTTGATCATAAGTTTCGGTATTCATGAAAACATAATTATCTCCGTTAGCATATAAAAATTGCATAGGGTTATGTTCCACACGAGCTCTTTCAATTTTAATATTTGTATTATAAGAATTTTCGACAACAGCACCCGTTCTTAGATTTTTTGTTTTCATGCGAACAAAAGCACTACCTTTTCCAGGTTTAACATGTTGGAATTCAATAATTTGACAAAGATTGCCATCTAAAATAATTGTCATTCCGTTTTTAATATCATTGATATTAATGTTCATAATCTTTTCTCCTTACTATTTTCCAAGTTTAGTTTCTTTAAATACTGTTACTTGATGACAAGTAGGACAATATTTTTTCATTTCCATTTTATCTGGAGTATTTTTTTTGTTCTTAATTGTTGGACGAATTTGTTTTCCACAACGAGAGCATTTTAATCCAAAAAATTGTCTGTTTTCATTTTTAGCCATTATTTTTTACCTCCTCACATCAAAACTATATGTATTTTAGCATAGTTAGAACCTAAGTTCAAGCGAAAATAAGTGCATCCAAAACTTAGATTCGACGAATTTTAGGTTCTTTTTAAAAAACACCATCAAATAAACTTAATTGACTTGTCTCAGGCATAGAGCCAAAAATACCCATCGAACGCATCTTTTCAATTGTTGTTTGGTTTACTTTACCACGACTGGCAAAATCTTCAATACTATAGAAAGCTTTTTCTTGTCTTTCTTTAATAATTTGAGTTGCCACAGAATCACCCAAACCATCTAAGCTTCTAAATGGCATGATAAGACCGTTTTCTTTTTCATCCATAATGAAATTAGCCCCATCACTTTTTTCAATGTCAATCGTTTCAAATTTAATTCCCCTAGCAGTCGCTTCTAAAGCAAGCTTTAACGTTTCAAGTAAAGAGGATTCTTTGTTTGTTGCGTCATAGCCTTTAGCTTGTATCTCAACCATCTTAGCTTTTATCGCGTCATAACCTTTACACATAACATCAATATCAAAATCTTGGAAACGAGTTGAAAAATAACTGCAATAATAAACAAGGGGTTTATGTACTTTATACCAAGCAATACGATAAGCACTTGTAACATAAGCGGCCGCATGAGCTTTTGGAAACATGTACTTTATTTTTTGACAAGATGTAATAAACCAATCCGGAATATTTGCTTTTTTCATTGTTTCAACATAACCTGCCCATGTTTCAGGGTCTTTACTAGCCTTTCCTTTACGAACAAATTCCATAATTTTAAAAGCCTTATAAGGCTCTAGGCCCCCATACATAAGCTCAACCATGATGTCGTCACGACAACCAATAACTTTGGCAAATGGTACAATATTTTTTTGAATAAGTTCTTGGGCATTACCGAGCCATACATCGGTACCATGAGCAAGACCAGATATTTTAATAAGCTCGGCAAAAGTGGTTGGTTTTGTATCTTTAACAAGTTGGATGGTAAATGGCGTACCAAACTCCGGAACGCCTAAGGTACCCGTATCACACATTATTTGTTCTTTGGTGACACCTAAGGCTTTTGTACTGGTAAAGATACTCATCGTTTCTTTATCATCTAAAGGCACTTCGGTGATATTATCACCCGTTAAATCTTGAATCATTCGCAGTTGAGTTGGGTCGGTATGACCTAAAATATCAAGTTTTAAAACGTCTTGGTCGATAGCATGATAATCAAAATGGGTTGTTCGCCAAACACTGGTTGGATCTTCGGCTGGAAACTGAAAAGGTGTAAAATCATAAACATCCATGTATCCTGGAATAACGACGATTCCTCCTGGGTGCTGGCCGGTTGTTCTTTTACAGCCTGTACAACCGATAGCCAAACGTTCAATCTCAATATTACGCATGATAATATTTTTATTTTCGCAGTAACCTTTGACATAACCAAAGGCTGTTTTTTCAGCAACCGTTCCAATCGTTCCAGCCCGGTAAACATTATCGACACCAAAGAGTACTTTGGTATATTCATGGGCGCTGGCTTGATTTAAATCGGAGAAGTTTAAGTCAATATCGGGTACTTTATCGGCGTTAAACCCAAGGAAAGTTTGAAATGGAATATCGTGACCGTCTTTATGCATGCGTGTGCCACACTTAGGGCACTTTTTATCGGGAAGGTCAAAACCATCCTTACAACTATTACCTAAAGGTTCGCCATTATCATCATTAAACTGGCTATATTGACATTTTGGACAACGATAATGCGGAGCCAAACTATTTACCTCCGTAATCCCCATAAGATTGGCGACAAAAGAAGATCCGACGGAACCACGTGATCCTACTAAAAAGCCTTCATCATTAGAGTGTTTAACAAGTTTTTGAGCAATTAAATAAATAACATCAAAGTTAGCCCCGATAATCGCGGTCATTTTGTCTTGGGCTTTTTTTAAGGCTTCTTCTTTACTAAGTTCCGGTTCTTCTTTTAAAATAGAAACAGAAATTTCTTCTTGGACACTTTCTGGACCTTTTAAAATAACTTCATGAAGTCTTTTATATATTTCTGCTTCATCACTAGAAGCATTTTTCTTAACGGCCTCAATTAAAGGAGCTCCGTATAACTCTAAGGCAATACGTTCCTCGATATGATAAGGTAAAGGTTCGCCGTACCATTCTTTGGCTTTATTATAAACCATTTCGGTAACAATCATTTGAGAGTTTTCAATCTTGGGAGCAAAAGGAATACCACCTGTATCAATAATAACTTCAATTTCTTCAACCATCTCGGCAATTTTATTAGTATTTGTAACAACAATTTCATAAGCTAAATCTTCACCTAAGAATTTGAAATCATCTAGCATTTCCGCGGTTGTTTTTAAATACATATTGGGTACATTAATACCCCTTCTATTTAATGGGTGTAACTTACCATTGAATTTTTGATTAACAATAATTTCCCGATAGATTTTATCATCTTTCGTTAAGTTATGAACATCACCTGTTGCAACGACAGGTTTACCAGCTTCTTTGGCCACTCGCACAATTCTTTTAATGTATTCTTCGGCTTCATAGACACTTTGAAATTTTCTTTCGGGACCAATTAAGTGTTCAAAGGCACTAATCGGTTGAACCTCGATATAATCATAGAAACTCATCATATTAACGAGTTCTTCATCTTCTTTACTGCCGGCTTTATCAAAAATTTCACCGTTGATACAACCTGAACCAATTAATAAGCCTTCTCTTAATTTAGAAATATCTCGTCTAGGAATCTTAGGCTGCTCATTTTTGTATAAATATTTTGTATTCGCAATGGAAATAATTTTGAAAAGGTTTTTAAGGCCAACCCTATCCTTTGCAATTAAACAGGCATGAAAAGGATAACTAAATCGTACTAACGCATCCATATCCACTTCTTCTAATAAGTGATCTGTTGTTTCAATATTGCGGTCGCTCAAAACTTTACACATTTTATAGAAGCATATAGCGGTTCCTTCGGCATCATAATCGGCACGATGGTGCTTTTCTTCATCCCAAGGCACATCAAGTCTTTTGGTTAAAGTTTGTAGTTTATGATTAGGCCAATCAGGATGTAACATACGAGCAAGGCTCATCGTATCTAAAACAGTTGCATCAAATTCTTTAAAACCATATTTATTGCAAGCAGCTTTCATGAAAGAAATATCGAACTTAGCATTATGGGCAACCATTGGAAGGTCCCCTGCCCATTCTAAAAATCTTTTTGTGACATTTTCTTCACTATCTTTGCCGTGAAGCATTTCATCCGTGATAAAAGTAAGTTCGGTTATTTTTCTTGGCAAAGGACGGTGAGGATCAATAAGTTCATCAAAACGGTCTAGTATCTTACCGTTTTGAATTTTAACGGCGCCAATTTCAATCATTTGGTCAGAGCCGGCATAAAACCCAGTCGTCTCGGTATCGAACACAACATAGGTATCTTCAAGTAAAGAAAAGGTGCGAGGATTAAAAATAAAGTCCACATCGTCATTTACAATATTCATCTCCGTACCATAAAGAACTTTAAAACAATCTTTTCCTTCTTTTCCTTTATTATAAGCCTCAACACTATGGAATAAATCTGGAAAAGCTTGGACACAGTTATGATCGGTTATGGCAACTGCTTTTTGACCCATTTTGGAAACGTAGGAAACAATCTTTGTCGCGTCAATAACACCATCCATGGCACTCATCATGGTATGCATATGAAGTTCTACTCTTGGTATTTCAGCCTCATCTTTAACAACTTCATCTTGACTATCAATTTTTTCCATATTACGGACGCCTAAAACAAAGTCACGGGCAAAGTTATCATATTCGACATTACCTTGAAAACGGAACCACTTACCTACTTTTAAAGTACTCATCACAGCTTGGTATTCTTTTTTATCTTTTTTAAAAATTTTCGCTAGTAAAGAGTTGGTTTTATCACTAATTTTTAAAGTGATAATATTAATATTTTCTCTTTCTAACGTATCTATACCAAACACATAGGCTTCTAAAATAACCCCTTTTTGTTCGCCCATAATATTATTAATCGCCGTTTTTTCCCCATTAATTTCTCTACCAATAATAATATTACCCTCAATTTTAGGCTTTTCTTCTACCACTTTAGTTTCCATTTTTTCTTTTTCAATCTCTTCTTGAATACTTTTTTTAAGTTCTTCATTTAAAGAAATCGAAAAAGTAATATCGGTAATACCAAAATGTTCTAAATCTTCTTCCATATAATAAAATTCTCTTTTTAAATCTTCTTCTTCGGCTTTATTACTAACTTCAAAAGAAACTTTATTTTCTTCAATTTGAGGAACCGTACTTAAAACTCCACTTAAAGAAGGTTTTTTCATTTTATACACTTTTAAAAGATTATCTAAATATCCTTTTAATGTCTCTTCATTCATTTTATTATACTTTAAAGTTATCACACAATTTTCTTTACCATGTATTTTATTTTGACTGGCTAAAAGCAAAGAGGAAGCCACTTCATAAGGTAACAAATCCTCACTTACCATCACCACATTAAATAAACGCTTGGCTTTATTTAAGTATACTTTTTCAATACTTAACTTCTTTAATTCTTCGTAATCTTTATCATACGAAATACTATCTAAAAATCTTTTTACATCCTCTTGCATACATCCACTTCCTTTCACGTTTATAACATTATTTTTTTCTTTTGTCTAGGATAATAATATCATTTAGCCATTCTTTTTTTCAATGTCCATAATATTTACTTGATAGGCATCAAAACGCCTTGCCACGCGGCCTTTTATAAGAACAAGGTCGCCTTCTTTAATCAATTTCAATTTGGGCATAATACTGGCAAAACAAACGAAGCTTAAACTGCCTGTTTCATCACTTGCCGTTAAAAAGGCCATATCTTCATTATTTTTCGTTTTAATCACCCTTATTTTATCAATTAAAACAACGCACAAAACTGGCTTATTATAATTTTCTTTAACATATTCTATTTTGCATAATCTTTTATCTTGGTAAGCACTGGCCGGATGATTACTTAAATAAAAACCAAAAATTTCTTTCTCGTCGGCTTTTTTTTCGCCATCACTTTCTTCTTTTTCTATCTTCATTTCTGGCTTTAAGATAAATTCGGCATCCATATCACAAGCAAGTGAGGCGTAAGAAAGGGCATTGGGAATATTTTTTAAAAGTGTATTATGATTATACCCGAAGGTATCAAAACAGCCAGCTTTGATTAAAATTTCCAGTGTTTTAGCACTTATACTGCTTTTTATATTACGTCGTACAAAGTCATAAAAGTCTAAATAAGGTCCGTCCTTACGATTTAAGAGGATGTTTTTAGAAACGACATTACCAAGGTTTCGAATGATATTAAAAGGTGTCCGTAAAGAGCCATTTTGAATTTCATATTTATGGCTACTTAAATTAATATCAGGGGGTAAAATCTTGATTTTATAACGTTTGGCTAAAGATAAATAATCTTGTGTTTTAACAACACTATCTAAAGAAAGATTTAAAATACTCGTCACAAAATAAAGAGGATAATAACACTTTAAATAAGCCATTAAATAGCCCATAAAGGCATAAGCAACCGAATGGGATTTATTAAACCCATAATTAGCAAATTTATAGATTAAAGCATATGTTTCTTTAGCAAGGGCTTTATCATATCCTTTTTTTATCGCTCCTGAAATAAATTTTTCTTCAAAACTTTCAATTTGTTCTTTTTTCTTTTTACTCATCGCCCTTCGGATTGTATCGGCTGCTGCGAAAGAAAATCCCCCCATAAGACTTAAGATTTGCATGATTTGTTCTTGGTAAACAATAATACCATACGTTTCTTTTAAAATAGGTTCTAAATCAGGGTGCAAATACGTGATGGGTTCTTTCTTTTCCTTTCGCTTGATAAACGAAGGAATATTATCCATAGGACCTGGTCGATAAAGAGCAATAGCACTAATCATATCATTAAAAGAAGACGGTTTTAACTCTTTTAAAAACCGGTTCATCCCAGGACTATCAAACTGAAAAATTCCTAAGGTATCTCCCTTACAAAATAAATTTAAAACCTTTTTATCATCTAAATAAATATCTTTTAGTAAAAGCGTTTGTCCCGTATGTTCTTTAATTAAATTTAAAATATTTTTTATAATATCTAAATTGGTAATGACTAAAAAATCCATCTTTAAAAGACCTAAACTCTCTAAGTAGTTCATCGTAAATCCCGTTAGTAAATCGTTATTTAAATACCTTACCGGTATAACCTCATCTAATGGCTTACTTGATACGACAATACCTGCGGCATGTACGGAGATATGTTTTTTTAGTCCTTCTAATTGTAAGGCATAATAAGTTAATTCTGTTAAACTTTTATTTTCCTTTATCTTTGCTTTTAAATTTTCCTGATCTAGGTTTTCTTTTAAAGAAAGACGAGGATCTAACATCTTAGAAAGACTATCAACAAGATGGGCATCAATATTTAAAGCTTTACCGACAGAACGAACAACAAGGCGACTTTTTAGTGTTCCAAACGTAATAATATGGGAAACATTTTCTTTGCCGTAACGTCGCATAACATAAGCGATAACGTCTTCTCTACCTTTTTCTTCAAAGTCAATATCAATATCAGGCATCGTAATACGTTCGGGATTTAAAAAACGTTCAAATAGTAAATGATATTTTAAAGGATCGATATCGGTAATACCTAAAGAATAACTGACTAAAGAGCCCACGGCGCTTCCACGACCTACGCCAACCATAATATTGTTTTTCTTAGCATATAATACATAATCATAGACAATTAAGAAATAATCGGCAAAACCCATTTTAAAAATAACGGCTAATTCGTAATCAAGACGTTTTTGATATTCTACGGGTATAGCATTTTGACACCGCTTTAAAAGGCCTTTATTAGCGAGCTTTCTTAAGTATTCTTTCGAATCTTCCTCTTTTAAATACTTAGGAATATAAGAGTTTTTAGGAAAATAAATCTTGGCAAAACCATTGATAAATTCTTCTGTTTCATCCTCTATTTCTTCTTTAAAATAAGATTCTATGACATTTTCTCGATACTCTTTAAGTTCTATCTCTTCTAAAGTACTATTGTTTTTTATGGCTTCTAAAATTTGTAGACATTTTACTTCCTTTAGAGAAAAAGCTTTGAAATCAGGACAAAAAACAAGATGTTTGGTTTTTAATAAAGCATTATTTTTTTGCATGTAAGAAGTATAACCAACATAAATATAAGGAAAATGCTTTAATTGATCATACTTTTCCATATAAGCATACGGTAAAATAATTTGTAAATGTTTGCTTTTTTCTTCAATAAAAGAAAGGGTTAATTCTTTTTTTTCATAAAGCGTATTTATTTTCAAAAGACTTTGATAGCCTTCATTATCTTTCGCATAAACATAAAGCCTTACATCATCTAGTTTAACATCCAGTCCAAGAAGAGGCTTTATTCCCTCTTTTTCCATAGCTTCTTTAAATTCCATTAGACCAGATAAATTAGTATCACAAATACCACAAGCTTTTATATGATATTTTTTTAAAAATAAAACAAGTTTAGGAATGGTAAGGGTACTTTCTAATAAAGTATAATCGGTTGTCACTTTAAGAGGTATCATACGCCTCACCTTCTTTCATGATGTAGTATATCATGGAAAAGATGGGGTGTAAATTGTTTAAAAAAAATTCAACCTATTTTTTAGATTGAATTAAGGTAACCGCGACTAAGACAATAACGACCGCGATTAAACCAATAATAATATAGTTGACACTTTGGGGATTATTTACGGCGTCATTAACGACCGCACCTGTTAAAAAATAGTCCGAACAGTGTTCAATTTCAAATGAAACTTGCCCATTTTTTACTTCCACATTTTTACTAATATACTCAATCGTATCATTTTCTGGATTATAGTAATAAAGATAGAGTTCATCCCCATTTTTAAACTTTCCTTGCACATTTAAAGTTACGGTTGTTTTTAGAGGAAGGGTGCCATGATAATCAAAAGAAACAATTAATTTTTTTTGACTCACCTTATCTTCAATCTTAGTCACATCTTCACTCGTTCGATTCAAAGATAATCTTAAATCATCATCAATATAAAGACTATCCTCAATATTCACTTTTTTATCTTTGTCTTTTAAAAATTGCCAACTATATTCCAGTTTTCTTTCGTAGTCTTTAACCTCATAGGTATAATAATCTTTGGATTCCGTTTTTGTTATAACGACATCTTTTTCTAAAGCACTCACTTTATTAAACGAAAAAAGAGAAATAGATACGATTAGTAAAACTATTTCCATTCCTTTTAATAGAATATTTTGACCCCTTTTTTTCATTGTATCTATCCTCTTTCTTTTATTTATTTATGAATAACCCAATTAGAGGGATTAAATTATAGATAAACTTAATAAACATAATAAGCAATATATTACGGTCATTTTTTACATAAATGGTACCCAGTAAAATAGCCAAAAAGATATAAGGTATCACTTGAAAAACACTTGTTGGGGCACCCACAAAAACAAAATGCATTCCCGTGTAAATAATAGTACTCACTAAAACAAATAAAACATTATTCGTTAAAACTTTGTTTAAAGATTCCCTAAAAAGAATTTCTTCCGCGACAACCCCAAAAATCATCATCTTAAAAATTGTATAAACCATAGATTGGTTTGCTAGCACCTGAATAGAGGCCGTATTATCATCCATAGAGACATTAGAATGGAAAATTTGAGCTAACAAAGCGGTAAAAACATTTAAAACAATCATGGTAAAAACCCCGAATAAAACAATCATAACTATTTTTTTAGGGGGATATTTTTCTTTTAATTCTTGCCAGTCTTTTTTTAATTCTTCTTTATAAGAAAACACAGTAATAAAGATAAATAAAATATCTAAAACAGCCATAACAAGTTGACCACTTAGCATAGGTACTAAAGAAATAATAGACGACGCAAAATACGTATATAAAAAATATAATAAATAAATGGATACTGTTTTAAGTAAAGTTTCACTTTTAAGCATAACATCTCACCTTTTCTTAGCTTCATTGTACCATTTTTTCATTTAATTGAAAATAAAAGAAGCTTTTTTTGACAATATTTGACATTTCATTTTAAAGAAAAAAAGCCGATATTTCAGCTTCTTTCCAAACTATTTTCTAGAAGAAAATTTTCCAAATCCATGACCACATAGTATTGTCACACCCTTTCCTATTACATCTAAAGTGTAGCATACTTTAGGCAAAAAAACAAGTTGACAAATGTTTGACAATTTAAAAAAACAAACACCTTCGCCAGCACCTTTTAATAACTTCCTTGTACGTTTATTCTTACTTTAATTTTACCAGAAAAAAAATGTTTACATAACTTCGTAAACACTAACTTTTTTCTTATCTCTACCTAATCTTTCAAAACGAACAATACCATCTACTTTAGCAAATAAAGTGTGGTCTTTTCCCATACCAACATTAGTACCTGGATAAATTTTTGTTCCTCTTTGACGATATAAAATGTTTCCGGCAGTAACCATTTGTCCATCGCTTCTTTTAGCGCCTAATCTACGTCCAGCAGAATCTCTACCGTTATCTGTAGAACCTTGGGCCTTAACGTGAGCAAATAATTGAAGATTTAAAACCATTTTTTTCATCAGTTATCCCTCTTTCTAATTGCAATATTTTTGGGATAGGACTCCTCAAGTTCATAAAGTAACTCTACTAAATTTTCGAGTAATTTTAAAGTAATCTCATCCTCTTTTAAAACAGTTAAAACAACATCTTTCTCTTGTGACACATCAATAGCTTTGTCATCAAACTTTAATATAGCATTCACCGTTGTTGTAAGCATTGTCGATACACCTGCACAAACAATGTCTTTACCATAATCATCATACATAGCATGGCCATGAAAAATAATTTGTTTTAATGTTTCTCCCTCTTTTTTTAAAGTAATTGTAATCATTATTTAACAATTTTCTTAATCGTAACTTTAGTATAAGGTTGTCTATGACCTTGAGTTTTACGATATTTTTTCTTAGGACGATATTTGAAGACAATAATCTTCTTTTGACGACCATGTTTTTCAACCGTACCTACTACTTTAGCACCTTTAACAGTAGGATTACCAGACTTTCCATCAACAAATAAAACATCTGTAAATTCTACTTCAGTACCAGCTTCATTAGGTAATTTTTCAACATAGATTGTATCTCCTTCAGAAACATAATATTGTTTACCACCTGTAACAAATATAGCTTTCATTTTTTACCTCCTTTATTAATTAAGACTCGCCGAAGTAAGGTAACCAAATGGTTTTTATAACCCAGTTCGTGCGGTTTTATAAAAGCTAATGGCTTTCAAAAACATATATATTCTATCAAATTCTTATTACACTGTCAAATTAAATATGCGACAAACAAAGTTCAAATTTAAGTTCATGTTAAAACGAAATTTTTTTAATTTAATATTTACTTTTTATTTTTTTCCTAAATTTTTTTCAAAATAATGTTTCCGACAAAGCGAGATATAAGATTCGTTACCTCCCAATAATATTTGGCTTCCTTCATCCATTATTTTACCATTAATAACTCTCGCATTCATAATAGCTTTTTTACCACACCAACAAATAGTAGGAATTTCCTCAATAACATTGGCAAGCTCTAATAGTCTTTTGCTTCCTTCAAATAAGTGACTTTGAAAATCAGTTTTAAGGCCATAACAAATAACTGGGATATTGTAATTATCTACGATTTTGGCGAGTTCCTCAACTTGTTCTTCTTTTAAAAATTGGGCTTCATCTACTAAAATACAGGCATACTTATAAGGATTAACAAAAAAGTCATCAAGAAAACTTTCGACATAAACACATTCAGCTTCTAAACCTATACGAGATTTAATAAGCATTTTGCCATCTCTTTTTTCGCAACTAGGCTTTAAAAGGACAACATCTTGACCTCTTTCGATATAATTATAACGAACCATAAGCATATTGGCCGTTTTACTAGCTCCCATGGCTCCATAGCGAAAATAAAGTTTCGCCATTACATATCCGTTCTTTCATGAATATAGGCTTTTAAATCTTTAATATCCATAGTGATTTGTTCCATGGTATCTCGGTCTCTAATAGTAACCGTATTGTTGTTTAAAGTCTCATCATCTACTGTTACACATAATGGGGTTCCAACGGCATCACTTCTTCGATATCTTTTGCCAATAGAACCGGCTTCATCATATGTACACATAAAATCTTTTGCTAAATCACCATAAAGGGCCATTGCTTTTTCACTATGATGTTTTTTGATTAAAGGTAAAATAGTTACTTTATAAGGGGCTAAGGCAGGACTTATTTTTAAAACGAGACGGGTTTCATTTTCTAAAACCTCTTCCTTATAGGCATCGGCAAGTAAAGCTAAAACTAAACGGTCTAAACCAACAGAGGGCTCAATAACATAAGGTAAATATTTTTCGTTCGTAACAGGATCCAAATATCTTAAATCTTGTTTGGAATGTTCTTGATGCACACTTAAATCGTAATCGGTACGATCAGCAATTCCCCAAAGTTCACCCCAACCCATAGGATATTTATATTCAATATCGGTGGTAGCTTTGCTATAGAAAGACAACTCTTCTTTTTCATGATCACGATATCTTAAATTATCTTTATTAATGCCTAAATCTTTTAAAAATTCTAAGCAAAAGTTTTTATAATAACCAAACCATTCTAAATCCGTACCTGGCTTACAAAAAAATTCTAGTTCCATTTGTTCAAATTCACGCGTTCTAAAGGTAAAGTTTCCTGGCGTAATTTCATTTCGAAAACTCTTACCTGTTTGCCCAATACCAAAAGGCACTTTAGCTCGCATACTTCTTTGAACATTTAAGAAGTTAACAAATATTCCTTGTGCTGTTTCTCCTCTTAAATAGACTTTACTTTTTGTATCTTCCGTCACACCTTGATGTGTTTCAAATAAAAGGTTAAATTGTCTAATTGGTGTAAAATCACAAGCACCACAATTAGGGCAAATAATATGTTTCTCTTTAATATACTTTTCTAATTTTTCGGCTTCCCAGCCGTCTCCTGTTTCCGCACCATCCGTAAACTCTTCAATAAGTTTATCCGCTCTATGACGAGTTTTACATCTTTTACAGTCAATTAATGGGTCTGCAAAAGAAGCCACATGACCACTTGCTACCCAAACTTCTGGATTCATTAAAATAGCCGAATCAAGTCCGTAGTTATAAGGATTTTCTTGAATAAACTTTTTCCACCACATCTTGCGAACATTATTTTTAAGTTCTACACCTAAAGAACCATAATCCCAAGTATTAGATAAACCTCCATAAATTTCACTTCCTTGGAAAATATAACCATATTGTTTACAATAATTCACTAACATTTCCATTGTTACATTCATTTTTCTCATCCTCTCTTTTTTAAAAGAAAAACTCCTTCAAATAATGTAAGGACGAGTTAAAACCCGCGGTTCCACCTTACTTATTCAAAGAAGAATCCCTTTAATTTATATAGCTTCGGTTTTCCACACCTTCATCGCTTGTATAACCTTATTATATACTATCCATTTACTAAATTTCAAGAATTTTTATAACGACTTTATATTTAGTTTCACTTTGTGGTGTTTATTCATATTTCTAAACAAATCCGATAATTTGCTTTATCGTTACATTTAATATTTAAAGCAAAGATATCAGAATGAAAAGTAATTTTTTTCTCATTCGTTAAGGTATATAGTTTTTAAATATTACCATGAAATTTTTTGATAAAAATTTAATATTCCGTATAAAATTTATAACGAAAGAAAATGGAATCTAAGAGTTTTGTATCTTAGATTTTAAATATTTGAATGTAAACAGGTATACTTGTATAAGCTGTAAAAGAGTTTTCTTCATAATAATATTCGCCATCCTCATCCTTCATTTTATACGGTTGTTGTTTAGTATAAACATAATTGGCACTGACGCTTGGATAATAACTATAAAATTCCGTTCCATAACCTGATAATTGCATTTTCACTTTTTTATTATTTATATATAAATAATCCTCATCTGTCAAATATACTTGATGTTGACATTCAAAATTTCCTTTTACATTTTGACCGATGCAAATATCAGCGTAGTTGCCCCCAAATGATGCATCGGCAATTGAAGCATCAGTATAACACGTGCAATCACCACTTACTGTATCGTACCCATGCCACGAACTTGTATCACATTCATAAACAAGTTTTCTGTTTTTATCATAATAAAAGAGTTTGTAAGGTGATTTATTGGCCGATGCTTCCATAACAAGAGCCTTACCATTATAGGCTGTCTTCATATGATTATGAGCCGTTTCTAAATAATCGGATTGATTATAGTAATCACTATTACCACATTCATTCTTGCTTTTAGAAAAATTACATTGATAAGTTTTTTCGCGGCCTGAGATAACAACAAGTTCGAAACGACTACTCTTTCTTAAAGCTTCTTGGGCTTTCGAACTACTACTTATGACACTGGCACTGGCTGGACAATCATACATAGCATTTCTGAATGCTTGGTG